>CAZOGR010000027.1:0-14090 GCA_964579355.1 uncultured Dehalococcoidales bacterium
CCGATGCAACCGACTCTGTCCATCATTGCTTTTATCAGAGATGTTGCGGAGCCGTAATAGACCGGTGACGCAAGAATTATGCCGTCGGATGCTTTCAGTTTCTCGTAAACGGGCATCAAATCATCCTTTATATGGCAAATTTCTTTTTCTCCGCCACAGCTCCAGCAGCCATCGCACGGCCGGATATCCATGCCTGAGAGACTAATCAGTTCGGTGGTAACGCCTTCTTCGGCAACCGCTTTCAGGGTATGTTCGGTCATTAATTGCGTATTGCCGTTTTTTCGCGGGCTGCCGACAACGCCGGTAACTATCATGGTACCCTCCCTGTTTGTTGATTTTTACTTGCCTTCCGGTTTATATAAGTTATTTTTTCGAATGTATTCTTCCACCGCCGGCGGGACCATCCCGGCAATGTCCTGACCGGTGCTAATCCGCCTCCGGATATCGGTACTGCTGACATCGACCAGCGGGCCGGCGAGGATTGTCAATCGTTCCAAAAGCCCGGGTATCCTTGTTTCGAGTCTCTCAATATCGGGAAATTCATATCCCGGCCGCCGCACCGTCACCAGTCGGCAGAGGCTGATAATCCGGTCCGGGGATTTCCATTCGGGCAGGGTCCGGAGACTGTCGAGACCAATGATGAAAAACAGCTCAGAAGCCTTACCTGACCGGTTTTTTAGGGATTCCAGCGTATCGACCGTGTAGGAGGTTCCGGGGCGGTCGGCTTCTATCCTGGAGATGCTGAAACCGGGAATCCCGGCAATTGCCAGCTCGACCATGCGCACCCGGTGCCGTACCGGTGTTTCGCAGGTTTCCACTTTGAAAGGAGAAATGGCCGCCGGCACAAAAAGCATTTCATCCAGCTTCAGTTGCCGGCATACTCCAAGAGCTATCTTGATGTGCCCGTTATGGACGGGGTCGAATGTGCCGCCCAGTATTCCCGTTTTCACTGCCACTACGCTCCCGGCAGGAACTATTCCGTTACCATTTCCATTCACTCTCGCCGCAGCGAACGGTATCCCCCGCCTGAATGCCGGCTTTTTCCAGCGCCCGGACGACGCCGTACCGCTCCATCGGCCGCCGAAGCTGGTGCCTGATTTCGGAATCGGTAACATCCGCTCCCGCGAGGATACGTTCAAGGGGGACGGAATGAATGACGAACACGTCTTCGTCCCGGTCAACCGTGCACTCATTTCTCTCCGGCTGAGGCCTGAAAACGGCTGCCGGAACCGGGGTACCGGCGAGAATTCCCTTACCGGCGGTCGCAAGCAATACCTCAATCTTTTCGACCAGCGAAGCGATGCCTTCGCCTGTTTCCGCCGAGATACATATAACCTCGACTCCGGCCTCCCTGAATTCTTTCCGGATTTCCGGAAGGAGTTCTTTCATGCCGGGAACATCGATTTTATTGATCGCCACTACCTGTGGTTTCCTGACCAGTTCGGCATCGTACAGGTGAAGCTCGGTATTCACCTTAATCAGGTCATTGACCGGTGATTTCGAGGTACCGTCGATGAGGTGCACGAGAACCCTGTTCCGGACGATATGCCGGAGAAAATCGTGCCCGAGCCCCTTACCGAGATGGGCGCCTTCGATAAGCCCAGGTATTTCCGCAATCACGAAATGGGACTGCCCGGTTTCAACCACGCCGAGAATCGGCTCCAGTGTCGTAAAAGGATAGCCGGCTATTTTCGGGGTTGCGGCGGATACCCTCGAGAGAAGAGTCGATTTGCCGGCATTGGGGAATCCGATGATACCGACATCGGCTATCAACCTCATTTCCAGGACCACCGAACGTTCCTCGCCGGGGGTGCCTTTCTGGGCAATGCGGGGAGCCTGGTTGGTAGAAGTGGCGAAATGAACGTTACCCTGGCCTCCCCGACCGCCGGTGGCAACTATTTCTTCCTGACCGTCCGTTTCGCAATCCGCGACCAGCATCTCATGAGCGGTACCGCCGATACCGATGGCTATCGTCCCGACCGGCACATGAAGAATCAGGTCCTGACCTCGCTTACCGTGTTTTTTTTGACCCTGTCCGTGCGTGCCGTTGCCGGCTTTATACACCTTGTGCGGTTTGAACATTTTCAGGTCGGATATTCCTGAATCGGCTTTCAGCAGGACGTTTCCGCCATCCCCACCGTCCCCACCATCAGGACCTCCGTAGGGGACGAACTTCTCCCTTCGGAAACTGACGACACCGTCGCCTCCTTTACCTGCCTGAATGTTTATTTCAACTCTGTCGTACAACTATTGTCTATCCTCTGGTTACCGTTTAACTTATTAGTAAATAAGGGAAATCATTATTAGTAATAGTAACATGAAATCAGCGAGGTTTACATTAACGGTCAGAGAATGTGCCGATGCCGGATTTTTAAGCTGGCATGAAAGCAGGTTATCAAAAACGGGTGTAAGTTATCGAAAAAAACGCCGGCGTGTTGAAAAAGACTGAATTTTCTTAGCTGTTGTTCCCGGCGTTTTTTTGAATACTGCTCTGGATATCGAAAACCTTCCTTTTCAGGGCCGGATTATTGTTGATATCGTCGGCAATTTTTTGATAAGCATGGCTGACCGTTGCCGGAGTTCGGTTACCCAGTTCACGGCCGATTTCGGCCAGCGAGCAATCGGTCTCCTGCCGCATCAGGTACATGGCGACCTGCCGGGCGAGGGCGGTTTCTCCGTCTCTCTTTCGTCCCCGGAGGTCCGAAGGAGTAAGCTCAAATTTTTCCACGACCGCTTCCAGGATAAGGCCCGGGGTAACCGGTACGGCCGGGGATTCGTTACCGGCAAGGTCTTTCAGAGCGTGAGCCGCCAGCTCTGGGGTAATCATCGACCGTACCAGGTTCGAATAGGCGGCTATCCGGTTGAGAGAACCTTCCAGGGCGCGGATGCTCTGCTTCATCTGGAGAGCAATCATCTCCAGTACCTCGATCGAGACATTGATTTCTTTCTGAATCGCCTTGGCCTTCAGAATGGCGAGCCGGGTATCGAAGTCAGGCTCCTGGATATCGGTAATCAGTCCGCCTTCAAAACGCGACCGGAGTTTACCGGTGAGCGTGGGCAAAGATTTCGGCGGCTGGTCGCAGGTAATCGCTATCTGGTGATCACTGTTATACAGCTCATCGAAGGTATGATAGAAATTCTCCTCTGTCTGCGTTTTACCCCCGAAGAACTGCACATCGTCGACCAGCAGCATGTCGACATTGCGGTAGCGACTGCGGAATTCGTCGGTTTTTTTCTCCCGCAGAGCCTGCATGAGCTGGTTGGTATACTCTTCTGCCCGGACGTAGAGCACTTTCAGGTTGTTTTCCAGGGCTTTATGACCGATGGCATGCAGCAGGTGGGTTTTACCGAGTCCGGATCCGCCGTAAATATACAAAGGGTTGTAACTGGTTCCCGGGTTTTGGGTTATCGCCAGCGAGGCTGTGAAAGCAATCTGGTTGCAGCTTCCCGTGATAAAAGTGTCGAAGGTATATCTCGGGTTGAACAGGGGCATAGCGGTCTGTTCGGTCGCAACCGGCTTCGTCCGGGTTTTCGATGACGGAGAACCGCTGTGATACCCGTTTACCCTGAATTGAACCTTGATATCTTCACCGGCTATACCCCGGAGAACCTTCTCAATCAGCGAACGCTGATTCCTGTCGAGATATTCAGAGACAAACGTGTTCGGCACCCCGATGACGAACCGGTCTTTCTCGTAGCCTATACCCTGCGTTCTGGATAGCCAGGTGCGGTAATTGGGTTTGTTGACATGTTTCTGTAATTCACCTAAGGCGGCTTCCCAAATCTGCCTTGCGGGTCTGGATTCAGTCAAGTTCTTTCTCCCTCTTAATTAACCAAAAGAGCTGGTTTTTGATATATAATCTCCCTGGTGGGAGGGTAAGGTCTACGGTAAAGCCCGGTAAGCGACTGTTGTGCTGGCGAACATCACCAATAATACCAAATACCTGACGGAGGATGGCAACCGGTAAGATAATGATTGATGGCGGTTTCCAACTAGTGCTACCCCCTGTACAGGTCTGTTTACCTGTCTTTTTTGCGCAAATCTTCACTGACAGCCACAAAACCTCTTAATTGTTATTAAAATTTTTGGGTGGTAGAATTACTGACGGAGGTACCTTGTGAAAATTATCTATATGGGGACCCCCTCGTTTTCAATTTTGACTCTGGAGCTTCTCCTCAGCGCCGGCAACGAAGTAGCAGCGGTCTATACCCAGCCCGACCGGGAAGCCGGCCGGGGACGCAGCCTGGCAGCCTCTCCGGTGAAGAAAAAAGCCCTCGAGTACGGCCTGACGATAGAACAGCCGGATAATTTTAAAGAACCCCGGGTTATCGAAAAACTGGCAGAGTACCGCCCCGATTGTATCGTGGTGTTTTCCTACGGGCAGATTCTGCCCCGGGCGGTGCTGGATATTCCTTCGCTGGGGTGCGTCAATGTCCATCCGTCGCTGCTGCCGAAGTACCGGGGAGCGGCGCCGGTCATCTCAGCTATACTGGGGGGAGACGAGTTCACCGGCGTGACGATTATCAAGATGGCCACGAAACTTGATGCCGGAGACATTCTGATGCAGGCTCAAATCCCTGTTGCCGATTACGATACGGCTGACCTTCTGACAGAAAAACTCTCGCTGATAGCCTCACAGATGGTCGTCGAAGTATTGCCGAGGCTGGAGAGGGGAGAAATCGTTCCCCGCCCGCAGAACGACTCGCTGGTGACCTTCTCGCGTCAGTTAACGAAGCAGGACGGAGAAATCGACTGGCAATTGCCGGCGAACGATATCGGGCGGAGAATCAGGGCTTTCGACCCCTGGCCCGGCTGTTACACGACCTGGCGGGGAAAACAACTGAAAATCATTTCTGCCGGGGTGTTTCCTGCAAAAGAAGGGATTAAGGCGGGAGAAATAACCACCCTCGAAGACAAGAACGTCCTGGGAATTGGTACAGGAAACGGCATCCTCGGCGTTACCGAGCTCCAGCCGGAAGGAAAACGGCGCATGCCGGCGAAGGATTTCATGCTGGGGCAAAAAGGGCTGATTGGCGAAATACTGCCGTCGCAGGCGGAGGATTAGAGAGTGTCGGATACGGATAACCTGGGAAAATTCGAAACACTGGTCGATATCATCGCGAAACTGAGGAGCCCGGACGGTTGCCCCTGGGACAGGGAGCAGACTCATTCTTCACTCCGCGAGTATTTACTCGAAGAGTGCTACGAGGCTCTCGACGCCCTCGATGAGGGGGATACGGCAAAGCTCCGCGACGAATTGGGCGATATCCTTCTCCAGATAATGCTCCACGCGCAGATAGGCGCCGAAGCCGGCGAGTTCGATATCAGTGACGTCATCCGGAACCTGAACGAGAAGATGATATACCGTCACCCTCACGTCTTCGGTACCACCGAGGTGAAAGATGCCGAAGAAGTGTCCGCTAACTGGCAAGCATTGAAACGCAAGAAACGGGGAGATGATGTTTCGATACTGGAAAGCGTCCCGAAACAGATGCCTTCCCTCAGTTACGCCTACGAGATACAGCAGCGCGTCGCCCAGGTTGGATTCGACTGGGAAGACCTCTCGGGCGTTGTCGATAAAATAGCCGAAGAGGCCGAGGAATTCCGTCTGGCTGATGAAGGCAAGAAACCGGAGGAGTTCGGCGACCTGCTCTTTACCCTGGTAAATTTCGCCCGAAGGCTGAAGATAGACTCCGAGATTGCCCTCCGCGAAGCGAATACGAAATTCTTCAAACGGTTTTCGACCATGGAGAAGCTGTGCCGGGAACGCCGGCAGACTTTTGCCGACTTACCCTTCTCCGAGCAGAACAAACTCTGGGATGAGGCCAAGAAGCTGACGGATTAAGGTACTTTCATCACCGTCCCGTAACTCCAGGTCATCAGTCCTGGATAAACGGTGTGGTACTCCTGCCCCCGGTGACGAAAATCCAGCGCTACCTCGTTGGCAATCTGCGCATCGATATCTGCCTGACACACACCGTGTCCTGCAAGGCGGCCGTTTACTTCCCGCTTCCAGCCTTCGACGTCTTCCGGTAGAGCAAGGCCTTCCATGCAGAGGACTTCGTGGATGTTCCGCCGTTCGTCCGGTTCCATGCCGGGGAACAGCAGTGTCACCCGGTCGCTTATCCGGCAGCCGATATTTCTCAGCCCGGCTTTATCCATCAGCATCGGGGTTTTCATGCCGATATTATAATCGATCCCTGTTTTTGCCCTGATGTCCCGGTTCAACTGAATCCCCAGCATATGCGGTATGGTTTCCACATCTATCCCTTCGGTGTAGAAGAGGGCATTATGGCCGTTCCGGCTGGCGTCGCAGGTGATTATCATCCCGCCGTCCCGGGTCACCCGTATCATCTCGTTGAGTGCTTCGGTTGCCCGTTCGAGGTGCATCAGCACCGCATGGCTGAGGGCAATATCGAAGCTGTTATCTTCAAACGGTACCGAATATGCTTCGGATTGAATAAACCGGTACTGCCAGGGTGTTCCGTTGAAGATGCTTTCAGCTTCTTTCAGCAGGACAGCGGATTTGTCGATACCGGTGTAGCTGCTGCCCTCAGGCAGGAGCGGCAGCAGTTTTATCCCCATGTAACCAAGACCGCACCCGAAATCGGCTATCCGGAGCGGCCTGTCCAATCTCCATACATTCCTTACCAGGAACTCGAGGTAATCGTCGTTGTGGCCGACGAAACGGCTCCGGCTCAGGTATTCTTTGGCAGTATCCCAGTTTTCTACTGTCATACGTCACTCCGCTGATAAGCAGATTTCAGGAATTCAACTATACTATGTCCTTGTAAAGAAGTAAAGAAATGTCAGTCGAGCTTTCGTAACTGTTTCAGCGACGACATCAGGATGACCGAGACGACGAGCAGTACAATCGAAAAACTCCCCAGTGCCCAGGGAGTGCCGACTACCTCGGCCAGCGCCCCGGCAACGAACACCCCGAAACTGGTCAGGCCGAACTGCATCATGTAGATACTCATCACCCGGCCGAGGTATTTCTTGTCCGCGTAGTACTGGAGGAGGGTATTGCTGAGTGTCATCCGGCCTGTCTGGCCGAGACCGACGAAGATGATGACTCCCAATGACAGCGGCCACGAAGTGGAAAACGAGAAGCCGGTGAGAGCCAGCCCGAGCAGTATGCCGCTGCCGAGCAGCATCACCCCGCGTTTTTTGTTGGGCAGGGAAGCGAGGATGACCGAACCGACTATCGAACCGATGCCGGTCACGCTGAGGAGAATCCCCATCCCTGTGGCGCCGACCTTGAGGATATCGTCGGTGAAAATCGGCATCAGTGTCCCGTAAGGCATGGAGAAAAAGACGATGAAGAGGGAAAACATGAGCACTATGAAAATCGGCTTGTCCGTCCTGACATAACGGAGGCCTTCCCTGATATTATCAATGATTTTAGAATCGGTTGCCGCCCCTTTCCCCGTTTTCGGCAGTACCATGAAGAAGAATACGGACACCAGGTACATACCGGTCATGCCGTAGTAGACGGAAGCGAAATCGAAGGCGTCAATAAGGAAGCCGGTCACCGCCGGGGCGAATATCTGCATCGTATTCATACCCATGGTGTTGAGGGAGATGGCGTTCATAATGTCTTCGTCGGGGACGATTTCTCCGATGATTGCCTGCCGCGAAGGCTGCATCAGCCCCATTGTCGCTCCCTGGAGCATGGAGGTAGCGATAAGCACCCACCACGACCCCGGGTTTTCCGCGCTCATGTAGCCGATGTGCAAAGCGATTGCCACAGCCACGGAGACGAGAGCCGATACCACCTGGCCGATGAGCAGGACATACTTCTTCTCGACCCGGTCGGCGATGACCCCGCCGAACAGCGAACACAGCAGCATCGGAATGGCATTGGCGAACGACATGATGCCGAGGATGAAGGGAGAACTGGTCAGACGGTAAATGAGCAGCGAGCGGGCCAGGTTCTGCATGTTCATGGCCGCTATCTGGCCCATCATGCCGCCGTAGTAGTAACGGTATACCGGATTTTTAAAGGAGGTAAAGGTGTGGAGGTTGCGCAATGAAAACCCGGAACGGCGGGAGGCGGAAATATCCGCACCTTCCTGACCGGCCGGGGTAGTTTTCGGCCCGTGTTTCATCGGTAACAGTAACAGCTCTCTTTATTTTTTCACGTACGGTAGTAGCGGGAAGACCGTGGTAAGACTGGTGTTTCCGGGTACCAGTCTGTACTTTTTATTATACATCAAAAGGTAGAGTAAACTCTTATGCCGTTTTACAGGGTTCTGTTTGTATATGGTTAATTATGATAGCATTGCGAAAGAAGCGAACCCTGTCCCGATTTTCTCCCTTTTGTAAAGGGAGATTAAGAGGGATTTAGAAATTATTGACTGGTTTCCGTACTTTCGTACCTGCTAACCAAAACCGAAATGAACCTGTCACATGAGAAGAGCGGGTCCGACCCGCTCTTCTCTTTTACCATCATTAAAAACTTTACCGATCCAGCCCGATGCTCATCACGTCGACAACACAGGCGCCGCCGTCAACGAGAATATCTTCTCCGGTGATGAACGAAGCCTCGTCACTGGCCAGGAAGGCGGCCACATTGGCTATCTCCATCGGGTCGCAGGCGCGCTGCGCCGGGATATTCCGGGTAAAGAAATCGTAACCGCTCTTTAAATCGGTTCCCATTTTTTCAGCCATCGGCCCGACCATGCCCTTCGTCATATCGGTCACCACCGCCGCCGGGCAGATGGCGTTGCAGCGGACGCCGTCGCGGCTGTAATCCATCGCCACCTGCTTCGTCAGGTGAATCAGGGCGGCCTTGGTGGTGCAGTATCCCGGCGAGAAGGGCAGGCACCGTTTGCCGGCCAGCGAGGCGATGTTGACGATTGACCCGCCGCCGTTCTTTATCATCAGCGGGATGCACTCTTTCATGAGCAGGAAACAGGAGGTCAGGTTCACCTTGAGGATGTACTCCCACCGTTCCAGCGGCAGGTCGGTGACGCTCCCGCCCAGTTCTGCGGCAGCGGCATTGTTGACCAGGACGTCAATCTTCCCGTTGAACTCGAGCGCTGCCGCTACCATTTTCCTGATGTCTTCGTACTCCACGACGTCGCCTGTACATATTTTTACCATGCCTGCCGGCAGCATCGAGGCTGTCTCCTCCAGCAGTTCCTTCCGTCGGCCGGAGATGAGTACCTTCGCCCCTTCTCCGACGAATTTCCGGGTGATTGCCCGGCCTATCCCGGTCCCTCCGCCGGTAACAATGGCTGTTTTCCCATCAAGTTTCATATCTACTCCTTTATCAGTTTATTAAAAGGACAGGGTTCTTCATGGTTCTGTTCGCACTTGGTTGATAATGATGTTAGTGCGAATGAAGTGAAACCAGTCCCGGTTTAGAGGCCGTCCGAAAAAATCCTCTTCGGAAATTTGAAGAGAGATTGACGAAGCAGCTTCTCCCTTTTGTAAAGGGAGATTGAGAGGGATTTAGTAATTTTCGACTGGTTTCTGTATTCTCGCACTTGCTGAACAAAACCGAACGGAACCTTTCTAATAATATCGTCCGTACTTTTCGACGGAATCAATCATCGCCTTGACGTTCTCAGGTTTCGCTTCCTGGGTGAAATCGGTCGAGCACCGCAGGATGAACCCGCCGTTCTTGCCGACCTTCTCGATGAGTTTCTTGCAGTACTCTTCGACCACCGAGGGAGAGCTGACCTGGAGCATGGAGATGGGCACGTTGCCCATGATGCAGGCTTTATCGCCGAGCATCTCTTTCGCCCGGAAAATATCGCTCTCGGCGAACCGTATCAGCATACTCCGTTTCGGAAACTGGGTGAAGTAGTGAATCTGGCTGTCCCGCTTGCCTTCGAAGAACATGGAGATGATTTCGTAGCCGAGTTCGTAGGTCTTGTCCATCGCCTGTTTCCAGAAAGGCCAGACGAATTCTTCGAACTGTTTATTGGAGAAGAATTCATCGGAGACGCGGTGGGCCTCGCCGGAGCTGCCGATGGTCGGGTGTTCCGAGGTTTTAACTGCCGGGACAGCCCGGGCGATGCGGTAATCGAGCAGCAGTTGCAGGGCGGCTTTCAGTTTCGCCGGCCGGCGGTACATATCCCGCACAATACCGTTAAAGGTCCGGAAGGTATTGCTGAATCCGGAGAAGGGGGGCTGGACGCCGCCCCGCGCCGGCAGCGGCTCGGGGAAACCGAGGGCGGCCATTTCCCGGGTCATGGTGCTGATTGTCCGGGCACGTTCGAGGCTGGCCTCGCCGGCTTTTTTCATCGCCTGAATCACCGGCGCGAACTCGGGGGTGGCAAGTGCCTGGGCTATTCCTTCGATACCGGCCCCGAAGCCCATCACCGGCGGGAGATTGGCGAGGGGCTGGAGAGCATCGTAGGTTCGCGGGATGATGTAGCGCAGCATGTAATCCGACGGGTCGGTCAGGAAGAGGTCGTATTCATCCTCTTTCATGTATACTTTCTCGTTAATCTGGAAGGGCACGTCCGGGGGCAGGGTGCCGCCCGGCCATTTGGTGTAGTTGGACGCGAGGGCTTCGAGAGCGACGCCCGATTCGCGCGGTTCCCAGCCGTAGGAATCCGGGTCGAAGTCGACAATCATCTTCTTGAAGGCCTGCTTCCAGGCAACCGGGTCGTAGTAGGCGGCCGAGTAGGGAATGCCGGCGTACTTGCAGGCGAAGAAAGTGCCGCCGAAAATGACCGGCACCCGGTCCGGCACCTTCATCTCGACGGCGTCCCATATCCTCTTGTCTCGTTCCTGGCGCAGCTCTTCAACACTCTTGTTGTGTTTTTTCTGGATGGCATCCTTCAGTTGCTGGTCTTCCGGGGAAATCTTCCTGTTCTCTGTCATGGTACTCTTCACTCCTTAACTTTTTTATCGGCACGATTCGTATCGAAAAAGACCCGTAACGTGAATAATATCCAACAATGCCGGAAATTAAACCTTATGATAGTCTATCAGGGGTGAGACTGCAACCCGAAGTTCTGGGGTGGTATTGTATTGGTAAGGTAATCTGCCCCGATTCGTATTCGTTTTTCTTGTTTGGGGTGAATTTCCAGAAACGGAATCGATTTTTCAGGTTTCGGGTACGCCGGAGGGAACTCACGTTCCGGAGGGGTGAGTCGGGGCAGGCTTCCGGCAGAACCTATAAGAAGGTGTCCCGTCGCCTTTTCGGGTTGAGAGGTAACAAGCTTCTGCGGGTGTTTTTCACGATTGCAGAAGATGATTTCCCGATAACACATCATAAAAAATAATGAATATCGGGATCTTCGACCCTCAATTTCTGAAGAAATTTCCTCAAAGGGACAAGGAACAAACGTATTCGCCCATTATCGGGTTTCACCGGGCTTCGATTCCCTTTCGCGCCAGATGACGTTGCGGTCCGAGTAACCGTATAAACGGCCATCAGGTAAAAGAGGAACGGGGTACCGAATTCCATAATACGTCTAATCGTACCGCCTTGCTGGCTCTATGTCGGGAGCGTTTCCCGGTTCTCCCGGCTAGTGGCTCCGGCGGCGGAATCTCGCGGGGCATTTACAACTTTGCCCAAAATGTGGCTTATATTAGCACGGGTGTTCTGGTTTTGTCAAATAGATATGTCACAATAAAAAGAAAATTTTCCCCGATTACGGGAGGTACATCATAGTGATACATGTTTATGGATAGGAAAAAAGTTACGGAAATACTGCTTGAAATTTACCTCTCCTACATATATATTAGTGACATATCAAACAAATACTTCATACAAAACATACATAAACACATTATTAATACACGAAACGGTAAGGATAAATATGAGTGTAACTGTTATTGTTGGCGGGCAATATGGAGGCGAAGGAAAAGGGAAGGTAGTTTCATACCTGTCACAAAGAGATAACCCGGATTTTGTGGTTAGATGTGGAGGTCCGAACTCCGGCCATACAGTGTATCATGGGAATGAGATATACAAATTAAGGATGTTACCAGCCGGTTTTGTTAATTCTGCGAGTCGTTTACTACTGGCTCCCGGCTGTATCATTAACCCGAAGATATTGCTCCAGGAGCTCGAGATATCAGGAATTGACCCAAAACGTCTTGGTGTTGATCGTAATACGGTGGTTATTACTGATGACGAAATTAAAGGAGAAAACGAACTTGGCTTGAGAGCTAAAATCGGCTCTACATTATCCGGTACCGGTTTTGGAGTTATCAACCGGATAAAGAGAGACGGAAGCGCCAGACTTGCCGTTGATACTCCTGAATTACAATCGTTTATAACAGATGTATCCGCTGAAGTGAATACCGGGCTCGACCTGGGCAGAAGCTGCATTATAGAGGGAACTCAAGGGTTTGGCCTATCCTTATATCACACTCTGTATTATCCGTATGCAACGAGTCGCGATACGACGGCTGCAGCATTTATCAGTGAAGTTGGAATCAGTCCTCTTGCAGTAACATCAATCATAATGGTCATTCGTACATTCCCGATACGAGTAGAGGGGAATTCAGGGCCGCTCGAGAACGAAATTACCTGGCAGGAACTAAGAGAAACGAGCGGATATCCTTATGAGATTGAAGAATATACAACGGTGACCAACAGGCTTCGCAGGGTTGGTAAATTTGACCTAAACCTTGTAAAGAGGGCTGCGATGGTGAATAAACCAACAGCAATTGCTTTAAACGGGGCGGATTATCTTGAATATGATAACAAAGGAAAGCAGCAATTCAATTTTCTTAGCGAAACAACTCAACGATTTATTAGGGATATCGAAGCGGGAATTGGTGTACCAGCGCAATATGTTGGTACGGGGACTTTGAATAACGAAATAATTGATAGAAGTAAAGAAATAAGTAACATCACTTCCTATATAGTATCATTAGGAGAGATTCATGTCTAACGAAATATTTCTTGAAGGACAAAGAGTAAAAGTAAATAGTGTACACTTAAAAACTGATCCTCTTAGCACTATATGGACGAAACAGGATGGTAATCTTTTATTAAATGATAAGATCAAGTTATATTGCGAAAATCCAAATATTAAGATGATTTGTCCCTTTGATGAAAGCAATCTTGAGCCGGCTTGTTATAAACTACGATTAGGAGATGAGTATAGAGTTGATGGTAAGGATGATAAGCTTAGTGATAAAAAGCGGATGTTAAAAATTCCACCGCACGGATTAGCAATAGTCAGAACCTATGAGTGGATAAACATGCCTGGATTTCTAATAGGGCGATGGAGTTTAAAAGTAAAGAAGGTATATAAAGGGCTTCTTTGGGTTGGTGGTCCTCAAGTTGACCCCGGTTATCAGGGATATCTATTTTGCCCACTGTATAACCTATCCAACCAAGAGGTGAAACTAGAATACAAGGAAGCATTATTTACAATAGATTTCGTTCGAACGACAATTTTTGATGAAAAAAAGCAGGATAACCGTCTTTGGGAAGCAAAACCAGAAAGAAGTGTGGTGTCAATAGGTTCATTGGATGTAGACAATATTCAAAGTGGAGTTAGCCATCAATTAAAAAAAATGGAAAAAACAGTTGAATCCATTAGAAGCGAAACGAGGGCTTTTCAAATAGCGATGGTAACAGCAATGTCAATAACATTTGCAGCCTTGGCAATAATAGTAGGTCTCCAAATATTTAAAGGAGCAATAAATTGGGCAACATTCAATATTGAAAGCTTGCCGGTAATTTTATCTATTGTTGCTATTATTGTTGCTGGTTTTGGATTCATAATAGGTCTTATTAGTCTGTTTAAACGATTTTAACCTATTTTTTCTCGGAATAGTATATGAAAATAACCACCAATACCAGATTGGATTCCATTAACCTGATATCAGTTATTTAATCATACTTTTGACAATATTGAATTTCCCAATTTAGTAAGCGACTCTGAATTTGAAGTATCGCATTCTTCATTCAGAAATATAACCGAATCACTCGACTGCGTTTTACAGTATGCACTAAGATGATTTAGATAATTACGAAAATATGCCGGGTTAACATTTACCTCATTTTCCCTACCTCTAAGCCGAACACGTTCCATAAGTGTTTCAAACTGTTTTTTGCAAGAGGAAATTCCCCGTTTTTGCAAAATATTTTCCCCAGGCGCCG
>CAZOGR010000028.1:0-11653 GCA_964579355.1 uncultured Dehalococcoidales bacterium
GAACTGGCTGAGCTGGTAAAAGCTCTCGAGGAAGAATTCGGCGTAACCGCAGCAGCCCCGGTCGCAGTCGCCGCCGCAGGGCCCGCTGAAGCAGCCGGACCGGCTGAAGAAGTTGAAGAAAAAACAGAATTCAATGTTATCCTGAAAGCCATCGGCGAAAACAAGATTGCCGTAATTCGTGTCGTCAGGGAACTTACCTCCCTCGGGCTGAAAGAGTCCAAGGAACTGGTCGAGGGCGCTCCCCAGCCGGTTAAGGAAGGCGTCAATAAAGACGAAGCGGCTGCCGCCAAAGCCAAACTTGAAGAAGCAGGAGCAACCGTCGAATTAACCTAGTTGCAAAGTGCGCCGTAAAAGGATATAGTTGGCTATAATTCCACTATTTTCCGGAGGACGAAATGCCTCAAACTGATTTTTGGATACTTATGGTTATCGGAGGCTTGTTTGTCCTTATCGGCGTCGGTATCATGTTTCTCGGTAAACGGGAAGAAAAAAAATACTACAACTCAATATCCAGCCGTCCTGATGCCAGGGAATTTCTTGAGGGTTGGCCGAAACGCCCTCAATTCGGTTCCCTGCAGGCAGGCGGCTGGATAGCCGTTTGTATCGGGCTTATCATCCTTATCATCGGCGGCGTCTTCAAAATCTGGGGATAAATTCAGACCTGTATGATTGCTCGTACCCTGAACCGGAGGCTGTTCAGCTTGACAGCCAACAGGGGCTTTGTTACAATCAACCCAAGTATACCAATCCATTTTTCCTCGATATCATTGAAGGAGCCTCTGTATGTCTATCGATTACAAGAAGTCGAACAGGATTGCCGTCATCACTATCAACCGCCCCGAAGCCTATAACGCCATCAACGTCCAGACATGGAAAGAACTCAATGAAGCCCTCGTCAATCTCCGCGATGACCCCGAGCTCTGGGTCGGTATCATCACCGGCAGCGGAGAAAAAGCCTTCTGTGCCGGGGCCGATGTAACAGAGACCCTCCCCTATATGAAGGAACACCACCAGCTTTACTGGCCTGCCGCCCCCCGCTATGGACTTGACCTCTATAAGCCGCTGATTGCCGCAGTAAACGGAGTCGCCCTCGGCGGCGGTATGGAAATCGCCCTCGCCTGTGATATCAGGATTGCCAGCGAAAAATCACGTTTCGGACTACCGGAAGTCAGTCTCGGCATTATGCCCGGATGGGGAGGAACCCAGCGACTGCCCCGCTTCATACCATGGGCAAAAGCCGCCGAACTGCTCATGCTGGGAAAACCGTTCGACGCCCAGGAAGCCTGGCGTATCGGACTGGTGAATAAAGTGGTTCCCCCGGAAAAACTCATGGAAGAAGCCATGGCATGGGCGGAAGCCCTCTGTAAAGTCGGACCTCTGGGTGTCCGGGCAGCCAAAGAAGCGATGATTCGCGGCTACAGTATGCCCCTCGAAGACGGCCTTCATCTCGAAGGTTCTTTCTTTGATTACCTTTTAAACACGAAGGATTGTGAAGAAGGTTCAAAAGCATTTCTTGAGAAAAGAACCCCGAACTTTAAAGCTGAATAGATAAATAATGCAAGGAGTATAGCCGAAATGGAAATAAAAAAGGTAGGTATTCTTGGTTTTACCGGGCCGATGGGGCGCGGCATCGCTCAGGTATGCGCTCAATCCGGCTACGAAGTGGTCGGCTCTTCCCGCAGTGACGACCGGGCGGCAAAAGCTATCGACACCATCAATAAAGCACTTACCAGAAGTGTCGAACGGGGCAGGATGTCTCAGGAGGATAAAGACGCGGCTATTGCCCGGATTAAGGGAACTGCAACAACGGCTGATTTCGCCGATTGCGACCTCGTTATCGAAGCGGCCGCAGAGAAACTCGAAGTAAAGAAGGAAGCGTTCGCCGAACTCGATAAAATCTGCAAGAAAGACGCTATTCTTGCCAGTAATACCTCGGTCCTACCTCTGGTAGAAATGGCTGTCGTCACCGGGCGCCAGGATAAGGTTATCGGGCTTCATTTCTTTAACCCGGTTTCGGCAATGAAACTGGTCGAGATAGTCAAGCCTATCACCGTCAGCGTTGAAACAGCCACCGTCTGCGAAAAATTCATTACTTCCCTCGGTAAAACCGTTGTCTCCCTTCCCGATACCCCCGGATTTGTCGTGAACCGACTTGCTGTCGGTTTCATTCTGAACGCGATTACCCTGCTGGAAAACGGTGTCGCCAGTAAAGAAGATATCGATACTGCCATTAAACTCGGCTTGAACCATCCGATGGGACCATTGGAGCTTGCCGATCTCATCGGTAACGATATCGTTCTCGATATGGCTGACGGCATATACGCTACTCTTAAGGAACAACGCTATATAGCCCCGAACCTTTTACGCAGAATGGTCGCAGCCGGCTGGCTGGGACAAAAAACGAAAAAAGGCTTCTACGACTACAACAAATAATTAAGCTATCAGGTAAAGGAGTATACAATGGGAGATGCTGTTATAGTCAGCGGCGTTCGAACCGCTATCGGTAATTACGGTGGTTCGTTACAGGATGTTCCGGCAACTCAGCTCGGAAGCATCGTCATCAAGGAATCCCTCAAAAAAATCGGCCTCAAACCCTCGGTTTCAACTGAGCTATTAAACTTTGCACCCAAGGCATTGAAAGATGACGGCGTTATCGAACTCGAGAAAAAATACGCAGACTGGGATGCGAACGCAAAAGCAATAGATATCGATGAAGTTATCATGGGCAATGTCGTCCAAGCCGGACAGGGACAGAATGTCGCCCGACAGGCAATGATATACGCCGGTTTACCGAAGGAAATAAACGCTTTTACGGTGAATAAAGTCTGCGCCTCCGGTATGAAATCGGTCGCACTGGCAGCCCAGTCAATTAAAGCCGGCGACGCTGAGGTCGTTATCGCCGGCGGTATGGAAAACATGAGCCAGATTCCCTATTATCTGCCTTCAGCCAGATGGGGAGCGAGAATGAATAATGTTCCCCTCGTCGATGGTATGGTGCATGACGGACTCTGGGAAAAGTTTTATGACTATCACATGGGTATTACCTCCGAAAATATCGCCGTCAGGTACGGCATCACCCGGGAAGAACAGGACAGGTTCGCTCTTGAAAGCAACAACCGGGCGATGGCAGCCATTAAATCCGGCGTGTTAGCCGAAGAAATCGTTCCTGTCGAAATAACCGTCAAACGGGAAAAAGTAAAATTTGTTATTGACGAACACCCCAGGGAAACCTCGATGGAAGCCCTCGGGAAACTTCGCCCGGCATTCAGGCCTGACGGAGGCGTTACCGCAGGTAATGCTTCGGCTATTACCGATGCCGCTGCGGCACTGGTTGTCATGTCTGAAAGAAAAGCCAAAGAACTCGGCCTTACTCCTCTCGCTAAAATCCGCTCGTATGCGGCCGGTGGAGTCGACCCTGCGTATATGGGACTTGGCGTTATCCCGGCTACGAAGAAAGCCCTTAAGCTCGCCGGTCTCAGCCTGAATGACATCGATTACATCGAACTCAACGAAGCCTTTGCCTCACAATCGCTGGGTGTTATTCGAGAACTGGATATCGACCTTAGTAAGACGAATCTTCTCGGCGGTGGTATTTCTCTCGGCCATCCCATCGGATGCTCCGGCGCCCGAATCATTGTTACCCTGATTCACGAAATGGTCCGAAAGAACCATCGTTATGGTCTTGCCACTCTCTGCATCGGCGGTGGACAGGGTATGGCCATCGTTGTAGAAAGATAACCATCTCCGGTATCTTATTTTTGAAAAAGACGGACGGGGACGAAACATATTTCGTCCCCGTCCCGAGAAAATCTTTTCTTTCGAGCAGTCTATCAGCTTCAATCTGTTCAACCAAGGTTGGTATAAGCAAGCAGACCTCAACTATCTTCACTGGAGTAACGACGTATGGCGCATATCGACATTATCGGGCATCAACTCGCTGACCTCCTGAAAAAACACAAAGCTGACTATATCGAAGTCCATCTCGAAGAAACAGAATTCAGCCGAATTTTTTATCGCGGCAGAATCATTGAATCGGTCAATAAAGGTACCAGTGTCGGTGGCAATATCAGGGCGCTGGTCAACGGTGGCTGGGGATTCGTCAGTTTCAACAGCCTCAATAATATCCCCGACCGGCTCGAATCGGCCGTCAGTCAGGCTCATTTTATCAGCAGCAGCGGCAGTCGGCTCGCTGAGGTAAAACCGGTGGTTGATAACGTCCCGGCATCGGGGACAAACCCTGTTTCAATCCCCCTCACTGAGAAGAAAGAGGTACTCGACTCATATAATGAAATTATCTGGTCGACTCCTGGAATTCAAACATCGACTATCGGGTATGGCGACAGTTATAAAAAATCGATTTTTTTCAATACAATCGGCAGCTACATTGAACAGGAAAGAATGGACGTCACGCTTCGCCTGAATGCAGTGGCATCCGACGGGAACGAGGTCCAGCAGGTCGGCCACAGTCTCGGTAGTAAAGGCAATTTTTCATCGATAAAAGGCCTTGATTCCCTGGTGAAAGAAATGTCTGAACGAGCCGTGGCGATGCTCGCAGCGGAACAGGTAAAAGGCGACCGATATACCGTCGTTCTCGACCCCATCCTCGCCGGTGTCTTCGTCCACGAAGCGTTCGGTCATTTGTCCGAAGCTGATTTTGTCTATGAAAACCCCCAGCTTACCGAAGTGATGTCCCTCGGCAAAGAATTCGGCAAGCCGGAACTGAATATTGTCGACTCAGCAACCATCCCGAATCTCCGGGGCAGTTTCAAGTATGATGATGAGGGTGTCCCTGCTTCGAAGACTTACCTCATCAAAGAAGGTAAACTGGTCGGCCGGCTCCATTCACGGGAAACCGCTGCAAAGATGAATGAAGAACCTACCGGCAACGCCCGTGCCATAAGCTACCGGTTCCCTCCTATCGTACGTATGACGAACACCTATATCGAACCAGGGAATACCTCGTTTTCGGATATGATAAGCGATATCAAGGAAGGCCTTTATGTAAAGAATTGGTACGGCGGCACGACCAGCATGGAAATGTTTACTTTCTCCGGAGGAGAAACGTACATGATTCGTAACGGGCGGATTACCGAAATAATGAGACCGGTTGTTCTCACCGGTAACGTTTTCGAAACTTTAATGAATATCGACGCTATCGGTAATGACCTTGAAATGAACCAGGGGGGAGGCTGCGGAAAAGCCGGGCAGTCGCCTTTACCTGTTTCGAACGGCAGCCCGCACATCAGGATACAGAACTGCCTGATTGGAGGAAAATAAGTGGAAAGAATCCTTAACGAAGCTGCGAAATTAGCAGAACAGGCTGAAGTATACTGCGTCGTTTCAGAAGAAACACCCGTGCAATTCGAGGCGAACAGACTCAAGCATGTTCAAAGTAAACAAAGCACCAGCATCGCTCTCCGGGTCATTAAAGACGGGAAAATCGGCTACGCAACTGCCACGAACCTGAAAGAATACAAGAAAATTGTCGGTTCGGCCATTGAGACAGCTGAGTTCGGCATGAAAGCGTCTTTCGATTTTCCAGGAATCTCTGACTACCCCCAGGTCAAAACCTACGACACGGCAATCAGGAAAGTATCCGTCGAGGACATGGCGGAGCTTGGCACACGGCTGATTGATACCGTACGACAGGACACCCCCGAATTGCAGTGTGAAGCAAGCGTCAATAAAGTGACGGTCAACATCCGGTTATTAAACTCGAACGGCGGAAAATCCGAGCATCGGCACAGTCTTTTCGGCATCAGTATCGAAGGCCAGCTCATTCGGGGTACCGATATGCTCTTTGTCGGAGATTCCCAGGATTCGTGTCATCCTATCACAGATATCTCTGAAATCACCGGTGTCGTCCTTCAACAACTCGAATTTTCCCGCAACCAGGCAACCGTAAAAACCGGGGAAATGCCGGTTATTTTTACCCCGAGGGGAATCGCCAGTGCAATGGTTTATCCCCTGATGGCAGGATTCAGCGGGAAAATTGTTCTCGAAGGTTCATCGCCGGTCGGGAATAAAGTCGGCCAGCGGATGCTGGATGTAAACTTCTCGCTCTACGACGACCCGCTTCTCGACTATTGTCCGGCGAGTCGCCCCTGCGACGACGAAGGGGTTCCCAGCCAGCGTACCCCCCTGGTGGAAAACGGGGTCATCTCGAATTTCCTCTACGACCTCCAGACGGCCTCCCTGGCCGGTACGAAGAGTACCGGTAGCGGAGACAGGCAGGGAGGACCTCCCTCCCCTTCTCCCAGCGCATTCATTTTTGCTCCCGGAAGCACCACCTTCGATGACATGGTAGCGGATATCAAAGAAGGTCTGATAGTCGAATACCTGATGGGCGCCAGCCAGGGGAATGTCCTCGGCGGTGATTTCAGCGGAAACGTCCTTCTCGGTTACAAGATAGAAAACGGAAAAGTCGCCGGCAGAGTGAAAGACACTATGGTCTCAGGAAATGTTTATAAGGCATTGAAAAACATCGGAGCCATCGGCAGCGAGAGTACCTGGGTCGGCGGTAACCTCCGGACACCCCCGATGTTTTTCCCAGCTATCTCGGTAGCCGGTAAATAGGTTCGATTTTTATCCCTGCTGCCAGACTATTCGCGGCAGGGGTTCATTTTTCATTTTCAGGCATGCACACTGTCCATTATCGGTACATTTGTCATATAATATCAGTAGAGAGTAATACACGACAAAGGCATTAAACAAATGAGTGATTCTGTTAAAATTTTCGCCCGCCCGAAGCTGAAATCTCCTAATCTTATCGCTGCCTGGCCGGGTATAGGACATGTATCGATTCTGGTAGCCGCCTACCTGGAAAAAAAACTCGAGTTCAAGAAACTCGGAGAGATAAAGGCCCCTCACTTCTTCGATCCTACCGGTGTCACTGTCAGGAATAACGTTGTCGAAGCTCCGCAATTTCCTCAAAGTACCTTTTCGTACTGGAAAAATCCGAATAACGGTAGTGATATCATTCTATTTATCGGTGAAGACCAGCCAGCCTCCGCCAGCTATGAGCTGGCGAACTGCATCCTCGATGTCGGTGAACGATTCGGGGTAAAAAGGATTTACACCTGCGCTGCTGCCATAACTAAGATTCATCATTCGGAACAGTCAAGAGTCTGGGGAGTAGCGACGGTTCCGGACCTTATCGGTGAATTGCAGAAATTCGATTTGGTACACAGCGGCAATCTTCAAATTTCCGGTTTGAACGGACTGCTGCTGGGTGTTGCCAAGGAAAGAAATATCGACGGCATCTGCCTTCTCGGCGAAGTACCGATGTATACTACCCGAATGCAAAACCCGATGGCTGCCCTCGCTATTCTCGGTGTCTTACCTGAAATACTGGGGATAAAAGTCGATACTTTCGAGCTTTCGCAAATCGCTAATGAATCGAAAGTGAAAATGAAACAACTCGCCGCGGAAGCGATGGGTGAATACATCGACTTATTCACTGAACCAATCTGGGAACAGGGACAGGAAGACGATTACGAAGAGGACGACGATTACTACCCCGAGGATGAAAACTAGAAGTATGGACGTACCGATTTCAGAACCGGCCGGAGATGCAATAGAAGCGTTATCGAACGACCATTACATCACCGGCTCTGACTTTGCCGGGTTATCCAGTCTCACCCGACCTGAACTTGAACTCTTCCGTACCAGATGGCTGGATATCGATGATGACCGTCGTATCCAGGTACTCAGCCATCTGGTCGAACTGGCGGAAAACAACGTCGAATACAACTTCGATAGTATTTTCCGGTATGCCTTAAAAGACAGCAACGAGGATGTCCGTTACCTGGCTATCGAAGGCCTGTGGGAAAACGAGCAGACATCTCTGATTGACCCGTTCATCGAACTCCTTGAATCCGATGAATCGGGCAGAGTTCAGGCAGCCGCGGCTGTTGCCCTGGGGAAGTTCGCGGTCATGGCAGAATTGAAAAAACTTCGTCCCCAAAGCGCCGAAAAGGTCATCGAAGCTCTGCTTGGCGCCGTCGATGACAGGAATAAATCGGTTGAAGTTACCCGAAGGGTCCTCGAATCCGCTGCTCCCCTGAACATACCTGACGTGAAAGAAGCCATCCGGGAAGCCTATGATAGCGGTAATCCGGATTTGAAAATCAGTGCCATTTACTCCATGGGGAAAAGTTGCGACCTTTCCTGGATTCCGGTTCTCCTCAGCGAGCTGCGAAACGAAGAACCCGAATTTCGATACGAAGCAGCCACCGCTTGCGGCGAACTGGAAGACGAAGAACCGGTACCTGCACTCATCGAACTGACTCATGACGGCGATATTGAGGTTTGCCTCGCAGCAATACAGGCACTCGGCAAAATCGGCAGCCCGGCGGCGAAAAAATGTATCGAGCACTATCTGGAAAGCAGTAATCAGGCTATCCGGGAAGCGGCAGAAGAAGCTGCCGGATATATCGACGCTTCAGATGACCTGATGTCATACCATTCCTAAATGATGATAAACGGTAAAAAAATAGTATTAAGAGAAAAACGAACTGAAGACGCCTGGGAAGACTATGCATGGGAAATTGACCCCGAGCTTTCCCGTCTCGACGCTGCACCTGTCCTGAAAATGTCCTATGCCGACTACCTCGAAGAATATACGAGTGAGCTGATGTACCTCTATTCGGGAGGCATGCGTTTCGCTATCGATGACCTCGACGGGAATCATATCGGTAACTGCTCGTATTACAATTACGACGAAACCCGGGGCGAAACCGAACTTGGTATCATGATTGGCAACCGGGATTACTGGAATAATGGCTTCGGGTCAGATTCGGTCACGACTCTGGTTGACTATATCTTCACGACAACGAAGCTCAATCGCATATACCTGAAGACCCTCAACTGGAATGACCGTGCTCAGGCCTGCTTCAGGAAATGCGGCTTTCAGCAGTACGATAAGTCAAGCAGGGGTGGTTACGACTTCATTCTCATGGAAATCCATCGTTCCGAATGGGAAAGTTCGCGTTCAGGGAAAGCACAGTCAGCCGACTGACATTCGTCAATCCGCTGCTTTATACCGGTAATACTCGTATGCGTTCCTGAGAGCCTGCGCTCCCCGTTCAATCGAAGGAAACGCCGGAACGCCTTTTTCCTGGAACAGGCGCATCGCCTCAATCGAACCCTGCATTTCTTCCGAGGTGGAATAGGAAACCACCGCCATAACCGGCTTCGATGATTTACTTCTGATATCAGCCATCGTATCGATATCGATTTTCGGCGTTTCGGTCATTCCCCAGCGCGCCCCGGTAAGAAGTACCAGGTTATCAACATTCTCGTCCCGGTCGAGTATTTCCATAATCTGAGGTATCTTGTTGCGTGGCTGACTCCCTGTATCGATAGGATTACGGTAACCTGCCCCGATAACGGTTAGAAACGTTCCCAGTTCCCGGTAAGACTCCTGGCTGAGTTCCGGAGAATAGAGCCCGGCGGCGGCAAACCCGTCAGCGATAGCTACGGACTGTCCTCCCGACCCGCCGGCAATACCGACATTCCTGCCCCTGACTTCCGGGAAATATAACAGCGCTTTGATGGTGTCCACCAGTTCTTCCATGGTGGAAACACTCACGGCCCCGCACTGCCGGATAGCCGCATCCCAGATATCGTTCGGCACCGCCATCGAACCGGTATGCGATGAGATAGCTCTGCCGCCCTCTTCGGACCTGCCGCCTTTCCAGATAACGACCGGTTTCACCGCGGCGACCTTTTTCAGAACTTCCATAAATCGCCGGCCTTCTCTGACTCCTTCGAGGTACATCCCGATTATCTTTATCTCCGGGTCCTGGCAGAAATACTCAAGGAATTCCGGCGAATCAAGGACGATGCCGTTACCAAAACTGACCGCCTTGCAATAGCCTACTCCCTGGAGATGAGCCTGCTGGCCAATGGTCGTGGTGTGAGTGCCGCTCTGAGAGATGATGCCGACCGGGGCAAACGGGCCTTTTGTATCCCAGACTATCTGCCCGAGACTTATCTTCGGGTTATATATTCCCATGCAATTAGGCCCGATGAGGTGAAAATTCGCCGCTGCCGCGATGGCTGTCAATTCATTTTCCAGTTTCCTGCCTTCCTCGGTGCCGGTTTCCGAAAACCCTGCTGTGAAGAAGTGGGCCGCCGCCACATCCTTGGCGATGCAATCTCTGAGCACCGGAATCGCCGCATTGCGGGGTGCCGACATAATGACCAGGTCAACCGGTTCCGGGACGTCTTTAACACTGAGAAAATTGATTATTCCGGCAGCTTCGATATCCTTGATTGTCTCCGGATTAACCTGGACGGAATACAGCTTTCCCTGGAAATTTTTCTGGTCGCGCAACCACAGCCAGCGCGGGTTACCCCCGACAACGACCAGGCATTTCGGATTGAAAGCCCTGTCCAGCTTCGAATAATCTACGTTCATTCGGCACCTCTCCTGCACGTGGAATATAGCAAAGTCTACTTTTCCGAGATAGAAGCTGTCAAGAGAAAATGAAAAATAATTGAAGGGCTGATAGTTGGGTCAGGCAGCAAGCCCCGGTAGTTATTTCGGCCGAACATCGTCGTTCGTCAGATTCGGCTCCAGAGCCAGTTTATCCATCTCTATCTGGACAGGAACAGGATAGTCACCGGTAAAACAGGCCAGGCAGAAGGTCTCTTTCGGCAGGCCGATTGACCTGATAAGCCCTTCGACACTCATGTAGCCGAGCGAATCGGCTCCGATGAAATCCTTGATAAGAGAAACTGATTTCCGGGCAGCAATCAGCTCTGAACGGGTTGCCATATCCACCCCGAAGAAACAGGGATACTTGATGGGAGGAGCGCAAATCCTCATATGGACTTCTTTTGCTCCAGCTCTTTTCAGAAGGTTGATGACTTTCGGTGTGGTCGTTCCCCGCACAATGCTGTCATCGACCAACACCACCCGCCGCCCTTTCAGGACTTCCCGCAACGGGTTGAACTTAAGCTGTACGCCCAGGTCCCGCAGGCGCTGGTCGGGTTCGATAAAGGTTCTGCCGACATACCGGTTTTTTATCAGGCCTTCCGCCAGAGGCAAGCCCGACCGGTAAGCATAACCTGTAGCAGCCGGAAGGGCTGAATCCGGTACACCGATGACAAGGTCGGCATCAGCAGGATACTCATCGGCAAGCACCGCCCCCATATTCTGCCTCGCCTGGTATAAAAGCCGTCCGTTAATCCGGCTGTCCAGCCGGGCGAAATAAATGAACTCGAACACGCAAAGAGCGCTTCTGCCGGATGGTTCAGGATATTCATGCAGGCCGTTTTTATCGACGGTAATGATTTCTCCGGGAGCCACCTCTCTTATGAATTGGGCTCCGATATGGTCGAGAGCACATGTTTCGGAGGCAAGCACAAAGCCGTTCCCATTCAGTTTTCCAAGACACAACGGCCTTACCCCTAGCGGGTCACGAACGGCGAACAGTGTATCCGCTGTGAGAATCGTCAGCGAATAGGCTCCCTGTAAACGCCGCATCGCATACCTGATTTTCTCAACCCAGTCGTTACCGGGCGCTGACAGTATAAGGTTGGCGATTACTTCGGTGTCGGTCGAAGAGTGAAACTCATAGCCGATATCCGTCAACGATTTCTTGATATGTTCGGCATTCACGACATTGCCGTTATGAGCGACGGC
>CAZOGR010000028.1:11753-14035 GCA_964579355.1 uncultured Dehalococcoidales bacterium
CGGGCTACATCTTCTCCCGGAGCATATATGCCGGCAACCGCGCAGCATTCATGCAAGTCCTCGTGCATATCCGTCCTTTACAGCCCGTACCGTACCTTTTCAATCTCATTATAGAGTAATCGAAAATATCCGGTCAATTCAACCGGTGTGCCCGACGGGCACAAAGAGAAGCGTGACATATTATGTCAATTTTATCCAGGCAAGGATTTCTTTGTTCCCCGAGGCGCCTTCCACCGGTGACAAAATTAACCCTTTCAATCGAAACCTGTTTGCAGTCAGCCACACGATAAACCTTGCCAGGACTTTCGCGTGTATCACCGGATTCCTGATGACTCCACCCTTCGCCACTTCGCCTCGCCTTGCTTCGAACTGAGGTTTCAACAGGACAACGATTTCTCCCCCATTATTGAGCAGCTTCGAAACCGGAGGCAGTATCTTTTCCACTGAAATAAAGGAAACATCGATGACAATGATACCAACCTGTTCCGGTAATGCTATGGGATACCGGGCATTGACCCGCTCCATAACTACTACCCGGGGGTCTTTCCGCAGCCGATAATCGA
Source organism: uncultured Dehalococcoidales bacterium (assembly GCA_964579355.1). GTDB lineage: Bacteria > Chloroflexota > Dehalococcoidia > Dehalococcoidales > UBA2162 > MGML01. Next base: position 12,317 of record CAZOGR010000028.1, read on the forward strand.
GCTGACCGTACCCGACATCGATTGCGTAAACCCGCCCGGCTCCTCTTTTCAGCAGGCAATCGGTGAACCCGCCGGTCGAAGCCCCGATATCGGCCGCTATCTTTCCGGTAACATCGATATTGAAACTATCCAGGGCGTGTTCAAGTTTCAGGCCGCCCCGTCCGACAAACGCCGGAGCGCCGGCCAGGGTAATCTCCGACCTTTCGTCGACCAACAACCCGGCTTTCTGAACCGGAGCGCCGTTTACGCGAACGTCTCCTGCCATTATTAACGCCTGGGCTTTTGCCCGGCTTTCAACCAAATCTCTTTCGACGATGAGGGTATCGATACGTTTTTTTACCAGGTTTTCCTTCTTCTCCAGGTAATGTTAATTATCGTAGAGGTGCCCGTACCGGACATCGAGCGCCGTTCCGTTACCGGTATATTCATACTTTTTCATGACATCCTCTTTCAGCTCGCTGCCCAGGCCGGGACCTGTCGGGGGAATAAGGTAACCTTCTTCCCAGCGAATCGGAACCGTCATGATTTCCGCATAAAAATCACCCATGGTGATAATGCTTTCCTGTATCAGGAAATTAGGACTGCAGGTATCGATATGGATATTCGCTAAAAATTCGACCGGTCCGGCGTAAAAGTGCGGAGCTATCTGCGCATAGTAGGCTTCCGCCATGCCGGCAATCTTCTTGGCTTCCAGAATACCTCCCACCCTGCCCAGGGGAAACTGGAGTATCTGGGCAACCTGTTTCTGTAAAACTTCCCTGAATTCATACTTCGTAGAAAGCCGCTCACCGGTGGCAATCGGAATACTGGTATGTTGTGCGACCCTTGCCATTTCATCCCTGTTCTCGGGCGGTACAGGCTCTTCCAGCCACATTGGGTCGTACTTCTCGAGTCGTTTCGCCAGGCGTATAGCACTCGATGTCGTCATTTCCCCGTGCGTTCCGATTAACAGGTCGCATTTATCGCCCACTGCTTCCCGTACCGCCCGGGCAACCGCTTCCGCGTTCTCCAGGCGTTTCATTGATAGCTGGTAGGGCGCTTCTACCGTCACCGGTTCAACCGGGTCGAACTTCAGAGCGGTGAATCCCATCTTCACGTAATAGGCGGCTCGTTCGGCGGCAACATCAGGAATCGTCTGGGCGCTCCTTCTTTCAGGGGGTGCGTCCGGGGACGGCATGATGTAGGTATAACTCCGCAGTTTCTCGTGATATTTTCCTCCCAGCAGATTGTAAATCGGCTGGTCGAGGGCTTTTCCGATGATGTCCCAGCAAGCAATTTCCAGACCGCTGATGATACCCATCTTTGTCGTGTCCGGATGCTGGTCGTACCCGCTGGCATAGATATTCCGCCACATCGTCTCTATCTGAAAAGGGTCTGTGCCAACAACGAACCTTTCGGCAACTGACCGGATAAGCTGCACGGTAATCTGGGGATTAAACGGAACGTCGTAGGCTTCACCGATACCTTCGATGCCATTATCGGTAATCAGCTTCACGAACACCCAGTTTCTTCCTCCCGGTCCGTGAGGGTCGACGACATATGTCTTTATATCGGTAATTTTCATTCTACTCTCCTGTGCATTAATTCATCTGTTGTTTGAGGCATTTCCAGACTTCATTGAGAAAGGGGGTGTTGTACGGATGCTTTATCGTTTGACAGGGCATCCCGCATGAACTGGTAGATGAAATCGGAATACTTTTGAAGAGAAACTCGGCCGGT
>CAZOGR010000029.1:0-13989 GCA_964579355.1 uncultured Dehalococcoidales bacterium
AAAATTACTTCACTCTTTTATTAACCGGGAAAATGAAGTATAGTGGAATATCATCTGGGAGGCTGTTGTGAAAAAACTGTTTCTGACGCTCTTTTCTCTTTTTATCATTGCAGGGCTGCTGGTTCCGACCGGCTGCGGAGGAGCCGTCACCGGTTCGCGAAGGATGGTTGACGAAAGTTACGATTTTACCGGTTTTCTCCTGGTAGAAGCGGGAAAAGGGTTCGAACTCGATATCGAACAAGCCGATTCTTTCACCATAGAGATAACCTGCGACGATAACATCAAAGAGCATCTCGATATCCGGCTGGACGACGATATCCTGAAGCTGGATTTGACAGGGGTGAATACCCTTATCGGCGTTACGTTAAGAGCTGCGATTACCATGCCGGCGCTCGAGGGTATTAATCTTTCCGAGGGAGCGTCGGCATTGGTATACGGTTTCTCCTCGGACCGTGATTTCTCGGTGACGCTTTCAGAAGGGAGCAGGCTGGAAGGAACCATCGAAACCGGCGATATTGGTTTCGGCCTTTCAGAGGGAAGCCAGGTGAATCTCACCGGCTCAGGCAACAACCTGGTAGCGAGAAGTTCCGACGGCTCCCGGTTGATGCTGGACGATTTCCCGATACTTAACGCCGATATCAACATCGATGGCGGAGGCAGGGCGATTCTGAATATCAGCGGCCGGCTCGATACCACGCTGACCGGCGGTTCCGAACTGGAGTACATCGGTAACCCGGAAATGGGAGAGGTCAACGTTACCGGAGGTTCATCTCTTTCGAAGCGATAACAACAAGACGCTTGCGGCCAAAATGACAACCAGCTTTCGCAGCGGACAAAAAATGGTATAATAGATACGGATTAATTGAAAACCGTGCGTACCGATAGGGTACCGGTTTTTTTAAGTAGATACAGGCCGTTATCGACAGGTTAATAAGTCGCCCCAGGTAAAATGAGCTGCCACTTCACTTTTACGCTGGTTCCTTATCGAGCCATGCCCGTTTTCCTCCAGGTAGTCACCGGGCGGACAGAACTTTTTCATGCGCCTGAACAGGAGGTGATGCCTTTCGACAAAATACGTGTTTCGAGTTTAATATTTTTTCCTGAAATTTTTCACAGTATTTTTTAGAGGAGGAAACAACGTAATGCCAAAAAAGATAGTATGGCTGGTAATAAGCTGCTTCATGGCTGCATCGCTCGTTTTAGCTTCATGCAGCTCAAATGATACGACAACAGAAGAAACCGACAACGACAGTGAACAGGTCAAGGTAACCGAGACTGCCACCACGACGCCGGGCATCGGTGAGCAGGAGATACCGGTATCCACCGACACGCCGCAGTATGGCGGAACGCTCACTTCCATCTACGGACTGGACATTATGGGATTTGACGAACTGACGACTCCCGATTACTGGGATGTTGCCGGCCACATTACCCACGACGAATTACTCGAAGGCGACTGGGCGAAAGGTCCGGCCGGAACCGGAGAATTTTCCTGGAAGACAAACGATGTCTACCGGTGGGACAGTAAATCAGGGGCTCTCGCGGAGAGCTTCGAGATAGTCGCTCCCGGACACATGATTTTCAACATTCGCCAGGGTGTTTTCTATGGTTACAATCCTGACAGTGAAGCCAGCCGGCTGGTGAACGGCCGGGAAATGACCGGGGAAGATGTGTACTGGAACATCAACCGGTGGCTGACCGGCGAAGGCTCCCAACTGGTCCGGTCCGCCAGGACGATGGCGGAGGCTATCGAAGTTAACCTGCTCGATAAATGGACCATCGAAATCAAAGTCCCCGTCGAGGAATCGATTTACCTGGCGGCTTACCTCGTCGACTGGTGTGCCATATATCCGCCGGAAGTCATCGAGACCTACGGCAATATGAACGACTGGCAGAACAGTGTCGGTACCGGACCCTATTTCATCACCGACTACGTTCGCAGTTCGGCAGTCACCTTCCAGCGAAATCCGAACTACTGGCAGCTCGACCCGGTCGGACCCGGGAAAGGGAATCAGCTTCCCTATATCGAAACCGTAAAATACCTCATTATTGCCGACACCTCAACCCAGGAAGCGGCCGTCAGGACCGGCCAGGTCGACGCTCATTTCGGCCTGACGCTTGACACCATCCAGAATGTCACCAAGACAGCTAAAGACATCATCGTCGCCAAACAAATACCGGCGGCCGCCTACTCGATAGCCATGCGCACGGATGACGCGAATTCACCCTTCAGCAAGAAGGAAGTCCGCCAGGCCCTCCAGATGGCAATCGATTACAATGAAATCATCGACGGCTTCTATCAGGGCGAAGCAGTGATTCCGTCTTACCCGATAACTCCCGAACCTGAACTCGCCAATGCCTTCCTCAACCTCGATGAGGCACCCGAATCGGTTAAAGAGCTTTATACCTACAATCCCGTCAAAGCCAAGGAAATGCTGACAGAGGCGGGTTATCCGAGCGGGTTCAAAGCCGATATCACCTGCGTCAACGCCAATGTCGATTATCTCTCGATAGTCGCCGCCATGTGGGACCAGGTCGGGGTCACCCTGAACATCAACCCGCTCGAAACCGGCGCGTACAACAGCATGTGGGCATCGAGAAATTACGAAGGCCTTTTCTACACGCTTCAGCCCAGTTCCGGCACCTACGTCCGGATGCTGGCTTTAACCGGCTCCTCCGTCGGCGGTAACCTGAGTTACGTCAATGACGCACAAATCAATACGTCAAAAACAGACATGCTGGCAGCCTTCGCCGCCGGCAACCAGGTAGAAGTCGACCGTATCCACAAAGACCTGATGCCGTACGTCATGGAGCAGGCATTTGCCATTCCCAGCCCGGCAGCCTACACCTTCACCGTCTGGTGGCCGTGGCTCAAGGGTTACCAGGGCGAATACAGCCCCGGTATCTGCAACGAGTACCGCTGGGCAAAGTATGCCTGGATAGACCAGTCCCTCAAGAAATCGATGGGTTACTAGTCCTGAGGGTTCCCTGAAACGATATAATTCCGGAGAGGCGGAGCAAAATTGCTCCGCCTCCCGTTATTCCAACGGTTGTTTAGTTTATAATGAGGGAAATACTTGGTGGAGCGAGAAATGAGATTCCCCGGATTCAGCCGGGTGCGTTCCGAACGGAGAATCGGTCCTGACGAAGGGGTCGATGACGAAGCGACCATCGAGTCCTACGATACCGTCAACCGCCAGTTACCCTCGCGGGCGCTGAGGCTGGTTTGCCTGCGGAGACTGAAAAAAATGAAACCGCAGGGAGTGATGGCGGACCTCGGCTGCGGGCCGGGCTTTTTCACCGGCGAAGCTGCCGGAGCCTTCCCGGAAGTACGAATAGCAGCTCTCGATATTTCCTCCGGTATGCTGGAGCGGGCAACTGTTTACCTCGACTCGAAAAAAGCCGCCGGGAGAATCGAACTGATACTCGGGAACCTGCAACGGCTGCCTTTCGCCGACGAATCGCTCGATTTGGTCGTCAGCACCCTGTCGCTCCACCACTGGATTGACCCGGAGGAGGCATTCAGGGAGATATACCGGGTACTGAAACCGGGGGGACAATTCCTTATCTTCGATACCCGGCGGGACGCACCGGGTTTCTTCTACGCAGCGCTGAAGTGCCTCCAGAACTGTGTTTACCCAGCCCAGTTGAAAGAGAAAAACGAACCGCTCAGTTCGGTGATGGCGAGCTATACCCCGGAAGAAGCGAGGCGGCTGACGGACGGCCTGCCGTTTACCGGGATTGCCGCCAGCGGGGGTATTTTCTGGCTGTTCGTAACGGGGAGGAAACGCTAGCTCGGCTTCACCAGCGCCCGATAGTGAAGATAACTTATCGGAACGTGTCCGGCGGCCAGAACCAGTCCGCCAAGAAACACCGGCAATGAATCCAGAATCACTGCCGAGAGCAGAAAATAGATAACCGGAAACACCGCCATCGGAACGGGAATCGAGAGCAACGGCGAGAACAGGTACAACCGCTTTCTGCTCCTGAAATAGCGAATCCAGCAGTAATAGTAGAGGCCGAGCGTCAGGAACATCACCGATTCTGCCAGGATACCCAGAGGGTCGGAGATATCCAAAGGAAAAAACAACGGACCGAGGAACACCCCGATTTGGCCGAGTTTCTCCGGAATAACGAAATACAGGGGTTCCTTTACGGAATCGGGCGCCGAATCCATCGGTTGTTTCATAACGAAAAACAGGTTCGGCAGAAGCGCCAGAACGGGGATTATCAACGAAAGGGGATGGAACATCGGACTCCTCCACTACAGTATACATCAGGCGAGGCTAAAGGCGATGGTTCTGGTATTGTGAATCCAGCTTCGTTTATAATTACCCCATGAAAATGATAGACACGCACTGCCATCTCGATGAGATAGAGGATATCGATTCAGCAATCAGGGAGGCGAAGGAAGCCGGGGTGGCCGGTATCATCGCCGTCGGGATTAATTACGAGACGAACCTGAGGGTGCTCGAACTTGCCGAACGGTTCAGGGGAATGGTTTTTCCCGCGCTCGGGCTGCATCCGCAGGAACTGCCGGAGACCGATGACGACGAAGTCACCCGGACATTGAATCAGATTGAGGAAAACATCGGGAAAGCGGTAGCTATCGGAGAGGTCGGACTGGATTACCACAAGCGAATCCGGGCGGAAGCGCCGAAAGAACGACAGCAGGCTGTCTTACGGGACATCATGAAGCTGGCCGCCCGGTACGACAGGCCGGTATCGATTCACAGCCGGTACGCCTGGCGGGACGCCCTCGATATCGCCATCGAAACGGGCGTGAAAAAGGTGGTCTTCCACTGGTACACCGGGCCGTCGAGTGTCCTGCGCGACCTGCTGGAGCGAGGGTATTACGTTTCGGCAACACCTGCCACCGAATATCACTCGGAACACCGCCGGGCGATACGGGAAGCCCCTGCCGACCGGCTGTTCCTCGAAACCGACGCGCCGGTTTCCTACGGCAGGGAAGAGCGCTACCAGGCGGCGCCGAAGGATGTCGTCCGGTCGCTGGTCGGCACGGCAGAGATTCGGGAGACCGAACCCGGGTTAGTTGCGGAGCAGACGACGATTAACGCGATGCAATTCTTCAGGTTACCGGTTACTTTTTAATACTCGCTCCGTTCGTTTTTATTACCTCTTTGTACCAGTAGGCGGAGTCCTTGAGGGTGCGTTCGCCGGTGCCGTAATCGACGTAGATTAGCCCGAAGCGCTGCTTGTAGCCTTCCGCCCACTCGAAGTTATCCATTATTGACCAGTACATGTAACCGGTAACCGGAATACCGTCAGTGCAGGCATGTTCGATTTCCCCGAGGTAGCGTTTCAGGAAATCGATTCTCTGCGGGTCATGCACCTTGCCGTCGAGGTGGAGCCAGTCCATGTTGGCCATACCGTTTTCGGTGATGACGAGGGGCAGCCTGTAGCGCTCGTAGAGGAATTTCGGCCCCCAGTAGAGGGCTTCAGGCGTAAGGCGCCAGTTCATGGTAGTAAGAGCCTGGCCGTCCGTGCCGAGAACCGGGTCCGGACTGTCAGCGCTGATAACATCGCCGCGGTAGATATTGACGCCGTAGAAATCAAGCGGCTGGCAGATAGTTTTCATATCGTCCGCTTTTATTTCCGGCATTTCGCGCTCGAAAAGCTTCAGGCCGTCCTCCGGGTAGTGCCCGAGCACCATCGGGTCGGCGAACCAGGTGTTATTGTTACAGTCTTTCGAAACGACCGAGAACATAAGATTACGGGATGCATCGATGTCTTTCTGCCGGGGAGAAGCGGGAATTTTCGTCACTCCGACGGGAGCGGCGCCAATCCGCGGCTTGGCTTTCGCCCCGGCGCGAATAACCTGGGCTGATTTCCCGTGCGCCAGGAGGGCGTTGTGAGCAACCGTCAGGACTTCCTTGAATCCAAGCTGGATACCCGGGGCATGCCGGCCGACCCGGTGACCGGCATCGACGAAAACCTGCGGTTCGTTCAATGTCATCCAGTGCGTGACCCGGTCGGAGAGTTTATCGACAATCACCTTCGCGTACCCGGCAAACCAGTCCGAGCTGTCAGGGTTCATCCAGCCGCCGCGAAGGAAAAGGCTGTAGGGGTAATCCCAGTGAAAGAGGGTTACCCAGGGCTGGACGCCGTTTTCGAGCAGGGCATCGACCAGCCGGTCGTAGAAATCTAGCCCTTTTTCATTGACCTTGCCGGTTCCTTCCGGCATGACGCGGGGCCAGCTGATGGAGAGACGATAGGCTTGCAGGCCGAGTTCGCCCATCAACCGGGCATCTTCGCTGTAACGGTGGTAGTGATCGCAGGATACGTTACCGGTATTACCTTCCCAGATTCTTCCCGGCTGGCTGCACATCATGTCCCAGACGGATGGTCCTTTGCCGTCACTGAAAGCGCCGCCTTCAACCTGGTAACTTGCAGCCGCCGCCCCCCAGACGAAACCTTTCGGAAAAGCCATCTTCGTTCTCCTTTATTTTTTTCATTGTCTTTTTGTTTCAGTAAGATTTTTTATCATAGTGAAAAACATAAGTTTATCTTCACCGAAGGGAATCGAATCGACACTCTCGACGGTGAAGCCATGTTTCTCCCAGAAATCCCGGGCAACCAGCGAAGCACTCAGGTCGAGCTGTTTTTTCCCTTTTTCAAGGGCTTTCGATTCGAGCGCAGCGTAAATCCGGTTACCGATTCCCCGGTGCTGACAGTCCGGGTCGATATATACCCGCCGGATATTTTCTTCCAGTAACATCCCGGTACCGACGATGCCGTTACCGTTTTCGGCAACGACACAATAACCGGCTTCGGTATCCTGCCGGATATTTTCGATATTGTGATATTCACGGTAAATTTTAAGAGCTCCTTCCGGGTAGACAACGCGATAGGAGACATCCACAACCTGGTGTATCAGCCGGTGAACTGCCTCCAAATCTTCTTTCCGGAATTCCCTGATTGCAATACTCTGTATCATAGACCTGTTTCCGATATCTTTAAATCCCCCGGTCTCCCCCTTTCGTAAAGGGGGAGACTAAGGACGACTTCATTTATAACTTTCTGATTTCCAATGTTGATTCTTTTCCTGAAAACGACGACTTTCGCTCATGTCGGTAAAATTCTGATTATCTATACGTATCGAAAAGGCTCCTGACCTTCAATTTTTTACGAATATCCTCAAGCGTTACCGGCTCGCTTGTTGTTATTTCGACCTTTACCGGGACGTCTTTCCGAAGGTGGAAAAAATTATCTGAATACGAAACGTCCAGACCTTCAATCTCAAGCCATGCCCAGAGGGCGGGAAACCGGGAACTGACGATCACAGTATAATCGTTTCCCTTTCCCCTGACGTTCCAGGCGAGCGACGGGTCCCGGAGTTCCAGGTGTTTCGGTCTGGCAAAGGAAACGAAGTTATCGGAGACCGTTTTACCATCGACCGACAGGCGCAGCCATACCATCAGGTTACGGGTACCGTAACGTTCAATTTCATCGCGGCAGTCGAGTACCTGCACCCGGGTATTCCGGGAGGGGAGAATTTCAATCTTCTTCGAGGCCCTGACCAGTATCGTTCCGTCGACAGCGGTTACCTCCCAGGTAAGTTCTGCCGGACAGGCCTTCAGGAGGTCGCCGGTGACATGGATTTCCACGGTGCCTTTCTTTTCGTCCTCGACGCCGGAGACGAGCAGGGGAGCAAAGAAGCGTCTCGCCATGTAGTGGAGGGCTTTCCAGCGGTGGTGATAATCAATCGACGACCAGCTTGCCACCGGCCAGCAGTCGTTATGCTGCCAGTAGAGGGTGCCCATCGTCCGGGGCATGTTCCGGCGCCAGTGCTCGATGGCGTACTTCATGGCCAGTCCCTGGAGAATCTGACTCGACCGGAGGGTCATTTCGAAATCAGCCGGCAGCCGGAACCAGTCAAGCATGTAGGTCATGATGGTGGTGTTGCCGATGCCGCTCCGCTGGTGATGCTCCATGACGTAACTGGTGATATTGCGGTCGGACGGTTCGGTATACCCGTAGACCGTCCGGGGTTCGGGGAAAGACTGGAAGCCGAATTCGCTGGCGAAACGGTGCATGGCCGTCCGGTACCATTCGAAGGGCTGCCTGCCGTGCCAGACCTGCCAGAGGTGGGCATCGCCCCAGCGAGGCTCGTTAAAGTCCGTCCGGTCGCCATGGGGAGAATGAGGACTGCACGGCCAGTAATTGCCGTCCGGATCGACTCGGTTGACCGTTTCCGGTAGCATCTCGTCGAAGAGCCGGGAATAATCTTTCCAGGACATCTGATGGTCGTTCCACTCATCACCGACCCAGCCCTGCTCCATCTCGTTATTGCCGCACCAGAGGGCGATAGAGGGATGGTGCCGGAGGCGGCGGACGTTGTCTTCTACCTCGGCTTTTACGTTATCGAGGAAAGCGTCATCGAAAGCAGGATAAGTGGCGCAGGCAAACATGAAGTCCTGCCAGACACAGATACCCAGTTCATCGCACAAATCATAAAATATGTCCGGCTCATAGATACCGCCGCCCCAGACGCGCAGCATGTTCATGTTCGCTTTGGCGGCATCCTGAATAAGGACGGCATAATCGTTTTCGGTCAGCCTTGTGGCGAAGGTATCGGCCGGAATCCAGTCGGCTCCCTTGGCAAAGAAGGAAACGCCGTTGACGGCAAACCTGAAACTCTCGCCCCAGCGGTCTTTTTTTCTTTGAAGTTTCAGCGTCCGCAGGCCGACGCGCTTCGTTACCGTATCGAGAACAACGCCCTGAGTATCATGAAGCTCGACAGCGACATCGTAGAGCGGCTGGCCTCCCAGGCCGTTCGGCCACCAGAGTTCTGGATTCTCTACCGCCAGCGTGGTTTTCGCCCGGTCATTCCTGAAACCGGCGGTTTTCGAGGCAAGTGTTTTACCGTTTTTACTCAGGGTGACCAGGGTCTGTAGTCCGGAAGTGTTTTTCACTTTTTCAATGGCGGCGGAAACATCGAGTTTCACCTTCCCTCCGTTATGCCTTTGCCGTACGGCAACATCGGCCAGCCGGGCGGTATCGAAGGCAAGAAGGTCAATATCCCTCCAGATACCGCAGGTGAGGAGACAGGGACCCCAGTCCCAGCCGTAATTGCACTGTTCCTTGCGCAGCCAGTTCCCTCCGGGAATGGTGTGAGGGCCGCCGCGAAGGGGAATCGGGTGCTGCTTCTGTTTCGCCAGGGCATAGGGGAGGGTGGAATCGAAGCGAATCTCAATTGAATTTTCACCTTTTTTCAGGAGATTGGTGACATCGAACTCCCAGGTTCGGAACATGTTATCGGTGCGGGCGATTTCTTTCGAGTTAATCCGTATGACCGCCAGGGTATCGAGGCCGAGGCATCGCAGGAGTATTTTGTCTGACCTGAGAAAATCATCGGCAAGGGTGAATTTCCGCGAATACACCCAGCCGGCCTCTCCAATCCACTGAAGGCATTCTTCGTTATCACGGTAGTACGGGTCCGGAATCAGCCCGGCCGCCAGGAGGTCGGTATGGACATTCCCGGGAACTACCGCCTGAATCGCAGCTTCCTGACCAACCTGTTTCAGGCTCCATTCACCATTCAGACTTAGCGTACGCATGTTTCTCCTGGAACATGAATCTATCGTTTATTTGGGAGCGACGAACCGGTAGCCTCCGCCCCGGTCATTAAGAATAATACTGGGGGGAGAATCGTTCAGCTTCGTTCTCAGCCGCCTGATATAGGTCCGAATAATTTCGGTATTCTCGTCTTCCCGGCCGAGGATATCCGCCAGTAATGTTTTACTGCTGAGGGTTTGCCCTTCGCTCTTCATCAGGGCATAGAGTACCTTGCATTCGGTAGGGGTAAGTTTCACCTTTCCTTCGCGGGTTTCCACCTCGTTCGAGTTCAGCATCAGCTTAAGTTTACCCCGTATGAGTGAGTGATTCTCGATACCGATTGCCTGGGTATTAGCCCGCCGGAGGACCGAGTTCACGCGGGAAACCAGTTCTCTCGGACGGAAGGGCTTGACGATGTAGTCGTCAGCCCCGAGCTCGAGGCCTTCGACCTGGTCTTCTTCCCAGCCCCTGACGGTCAGAATGATAACCGGCACTTTCGAGAAGGTGCGTATCCGCCTGAGGACTTCGAAGCCATCGATTCCGGGGAGGTTAATATCAAGAAGGACAATATCGAAGTCCTGGGCTTCGACCATCTGAACGCCGGTCAGGCCGCCGTAGGCGTAGGAGATATCGGCATCTGGCCAGCGAATCTGCAGGCAAAGGGTGACCGCTTCAACGACTTCCTCATTATCTTCAATTATCATTACTTTCATATTCAGTATCTCTCCTGGGTAACGTTGCCATTATCTCCGGTTATTCCTCATGAAAAACAGGAACGGTAAAGGAGAAAATATTTCCTTTGTCGGGCAGACTCTCCACCCGGATTTCTCCCTGGTGAAGGAGAATTATCCGTTTCGCGATAGCCAGGCCGAGACCAAGGCCTGGATTCCGGTTATCATCGCCGGCGGTACTGCCCCGGTAATAGGCAACGAATATCTTTTCTTTTTCGTTCTCATCGATGACACGAGCGCAATCTTCTACCTCGACAATAACCTGGTTTTCAGACACTTTAGCCCTCAGATTCAGCTTGCATTCAGACGGCGAAAACTTGCTGGCATTCGAGAGCAGATTGATTACCACCTGTTCGAGTTTATCCGAATCCGCATATATCAAAGGAATATTTTCCTGAATTTCCAGTTTAAGAACCTGTTTCCTGGTCTCGATGACCGGCATCATCCTTTCCACGACAGCAGAAAGGAGTTCTTCCAGTTTCAGGGGAGAACGTTTCAGCTCAAGGCTGCCGGTTTCAGACCGGGCAAAGTCGAGTAATTCGTTGACTCGCCTGTCCATCGAGCCGGCACTCCTCCGGATATTGGTTATTATCCGCTGCCTCTGATCGGGGGTGATGGTATCGATATCTTCCTCAAGCAGCTCGGTGGAGGACAGTAACGAGGTAATCGGTGTTTTCAACTCGTGGGCGATACTGTGTAAAAACTCCGTTTTCTGTTTATCCTGGTTCTGCAACTCACCGATAAGGAGTGACTCGGTATGGTGAATCCGGGCATTTTCAACGCCGGTTGCGACACTCTCGGCAACTTCGACAAGCAAAGCCATTTCGTCTTCGCTGTACATTTTCCGCGACTGTTTCCGCCCGACGAGGAGCAGGCCGGCCAGTTCGGCGACAGTTGGTCGAAGGGGAAGTATTAAATCGATTTCAAAGTCACGTATGACTTTTTTTTCCTCATCGGAGAGTGTCTGAAGCCGGGGAACCGTTTCGATATCCCGGGTATTAAGAATCCTGTTGCCGGCATCGAACCACCGGAATATCTCGTCTGATACATTAAAGGTGATTGATAACGGTTCATCTCCGGCGGATATAGCCGCCTCGAACACCCGGGCATCATTCCGTATCAGGAGGCAGACATTTTTTGCCTGGAAAGAACTGGCAATCAGGTCGACCAGCAGTTTTCCAAGCTGAAGGTAGTCACGGATATCGTAGGCATCGAGCATGAATTTCCGCAGTTCCTTTAAAAAGACATACCGCTCCCGGAAGAACAGGCTGTCGACAACCATCTGTACACTATCCCAGATTAACCGCAGGACGATAATGAAAACGATAAGCATGATGGCGTGTAGCCAGACTGGAAGCGTACCGGTAAACCAGAAATCGGCAAGAAACAAACCACCGATATAGATAAGACCAAGTATCAACGCCATGATAAGGTAGGTTAAACCGATTCTCATCAGTCTCTGGATTTCCACAGGACGGTACCTCAACAGCGCCGCCATGATAATGACGAAGAAAAGGACAGTACCGATAATCGTTCCCGGACACACGGGCAAATCGCGGAGGGGAAGGAATTCGCAAAGCGCTCCGGTGATGACCAGCACAAAAGCCGTCAGGACATAGATATCACGGTTTCGTTCCCGGCTGTAATCGGCAGTAACAATCGACCGTCCGATGCAGACAAACCCCATTACCATCACTACTATTGTCAAAGTAACGACGAAAGGAAAGAAACTTCCCGGTTCGAGGAAGTAATAGCCTTCGGTTGTCGGATTTACCCCGATGACGACCGGGCCGGCTAGTGCGAGAATCGCAGCGGCAGCGGTCACGCAGTAGACGAGCGGCAGAACCCAGGTTTTACAGAGATTCGCAGCGTAGCGTGCAGAGAAATGGAAGAAAAACCCCGCCAGAAGAACGCCGGCAGCAACGATAATCCTGTAGAGAACAAGAGCGGCTCCGGTGTCCGTTACCGCCCGGACAGCGATAGTCAGGATGCACCATAAAACCATCGCCAGCAGATACAAAGCGAAAAAACCCCTGGCCGGTTTCCGGAGATGACCTTTCAGCGCGACAGGAATCAGGAAAAGATAGAGTACAGCCTGAACCGCCGGCAGTATCAAATATGGTTCCACGCTCCTCCTTCAGGTTCAACGAACCATGAAAAATCATACCGCTTTGTGTCTTTTTTTACCGCAGTCCGAATATCTTTTTCCATCCGTTTTCGCTTCTGAGTGAACAGCATGAAAAGATATATAGAAAAGTATACCATACTGAGTCACTATGTCAATAAATTCACAGAGTGGACAAGATTTCGCATCAACGGCCGGTATTTCCCCGAAATTGACGCCCGGCTCTTCGCTCCATATAATACAGGCATCCTGGAAATATCGTCTGAGGTGCAGCGCATGGCAATATACGATAATCTTGTGTCCCCTGACCCGGAAAAAGCCGGCATCGAACCGCGGAGGCTGAAAGCTGTCGGCGATACCATGCAACGGTATATCGACAGCGGTAAAGTCCCGAACATGGTCACTGCCATCGCCCGGAAAGGGAAACTGGTTCACTTCGAAGCCCGGGGGTACCTTGACCTGGAAACCCGGCGCCCGGTGGAAAAAGACACCATTTTCAGACTCTACTCGAACAGCAAGGCGGTTGCCGGTGTGGCGGTAATGATACTCTGTGAAGAAGGGTTACTCCATCTGGATGACCCGGTTTCGAAGTATATACCGGCCTTTAAAAACCCGCTGGTACAGGCACCCGGAACAGTGCGGAAAGAACCTGTTGCCGGGCCTGAGATACTGCCCCCGCTCGTCCCGGCAAGCCGGGAGATAACGATTCGCGACTGCCTGCGGAACACCACCGGACTGGCAACGCCGCTGAGGACAATCTATGCCGTGGCGAAACAGTACGATAAAGCGGTGAAGAAATCCGGCTGGGACCTTGCCGAAGACCTTGACCGGCCGCCGCGCACCACCTACCTGGACAGGGTGACGGCTCACGCGAAAATCCCGCTTACGTTCGACCCGGGCACGCAATTCGAATACCACGTCGGCTACCCGGTCATCGGCGTCATCATCGAAACCGTGACCGGAAAGACCCTCGATGAGTTTTACCAGGAGAGGATATTCAGCCCGCTCAGAATGGACGATACCTCATTTTACCTCGACGGAAAAAACATCGGCCGCTTTTCGACGTGTTACGTTCCCGCCCGCAGGAAAGGAGCCTGGCAACTGGTTGTTTACGACAGGCCGGAAACGAGCGAAAAGGTCAAGGGGCCGAAGGTGCGGTTCGCTCCCGGCGGCGACATGGGAGGGCTTCTTTCAACGGTTGGCGATTATATGAAATTCGCCCGGATGCTCCTCAACCGGGGCGAGTTTGACGGGGAAAGGATACTGAGCCGGAAATCGGTTGAAATCATGACCTCGAATCATACCGGTGATATCAAATCGCCGTTGCTTAAACCGGGATTCGGCTGGGGACTGGGTGTGGCCGTCTATACCGGCACCAGCCCCGAACCAATCGTCCGGAGTCCCGGCAGTTTCGGCTGGGGCGGAGCCGCCGGAACGACCTTCTTCGTCGACCCGAAAGAAGAACTGGCAGCCGTCTGTTTCACCCAGGTTCTCCACCGGAACATGATGCCGGGGAACGATTATCAGGAAGAGTTTGAGCGGGTGGTTTACCAG
>CAZOGR010000030.1:0-13834 GCA_964579355.1 uncultured Dehalococcoidales bacterium
TTGGTGGAGCTGAGGGGGTTCGAACCCCTTACCTTCGCGATGCAAACGCGACGCTCTCCCAAATGAGCTACAGCCCCACGCGGCACACATAACATTATACCAATAAATCGCCCCGCTTGATACGGAGTTATTAAGGGTATATCAACTTTCTTTTTTTAAAGATGACTTTTCACCAGGGAAACGACTTCCGCAGGATATCGGGCGATATCAACACCAACCTCGGTAAAAGCAGCTGTCTTGCTCTGCGGAGTGCCTTTACCGTCACCCCGGATTATCGCTCCGGCGTGCCCCATTCTTTTTTCCTGGGGTGCGTTGAGGCCGGCAATGTAGGCAACGACCGGTTTTGTGACCCAGCGGTCGATAAACTCGGCGGCTTTTTCCTCCTGGATACCACCAACCTCGCCAACGATGACGATGACATCCGTATCCGGATCCCTGTCGAACATTCTTAAAATATCCGGCATACTGGTGAAGACAACCGGGTCGGCTCCCATACCAATCACGGTACTCTGGCCGATTCCTGCTTTGGTAAGGTTAACGCTTACTTCATAAGAAAGGGTACCGCTCCGGGAAATAATACCAACAGTGCCGGGAGTGAACATGTTCGCCGGCATGATTCCCATCTTGGCTTCACCGACAGTGATAATACCCGGTGTGGTCGGCCCGATTATTTTTATGGGTTTTCCTTTTGCGTATTCCCGTATTTCCATGGCGTCATGGACCGGGACATGCTCGGTAACGACGACCAGCAACTTGATGCCGGCATCGATTGTTTCAATTGCCGCATCTTTTACCGCCGCAGCAGGTACAAAGAATATCGAAGCTTCGGCACCCGTCTGTTCGACAGCTTCAGCAACCGTATCGAATACCGGTATTCCTTCAACGACCTCCCCGCCCTTTCCGGGAGTGACACCGGCGACGATATTCGTACCGTATTCAAGCATCCATTGCGCCTGTATTTTGCCGATCCTGCCGGTAATCCCCTGAACCAGGACTTTCGTATCTTTATTGAGTAAAATGCTCATTTATTTTCCCTCCAGCAGTTTGGCGAGCATTTCTACTCCCTCTTCAGTCGATACTCCGTCCACGACATGCACCCCGTTTTCCCTGAATATCTGCCAGGTTTCTTCCTGATGATTTCCTAAAGCTTTAGCAACGACTGGCATTGTTATGTCATGCTCTTTCAAATAACGGACAATTCCTCTGGCTCCCTCATGGATTGGATTGATACCACCGTAAACGTTGATGAAAAGTCCCCGGATTCCCTCTTTCTGCATGATAAGCCCCATCACTTTATAGAGAAGTTCTTCGGTAATAGCTCCTCCGGTCTCAAGGAAATTGGCTGCTTTCATGTTTCTGTTGACGATGTCCATCGAGGCCATGCCGAGGCCTGCGCCACTGGCAATGATAGCAATATCACCGTCAAGTTCGAGGTAGCTGACACCGATTTCCCGCCCGGCTTTTTCCAGGGGATTGGTTATCCGCTCCAACTGGTTAAAATTCAAGTCTTTATGCCGATAGACTGCCGAATCATCCATTTCGACTTTTGAATCAAGCGCCAGATAGCGGCCGTCAGTGGTTCTGACGAGCGGGTTTATTTCGGCAATCATCGCATCATTTTCCCTGAACACATTATATAAACCGACCATTATCGGCGGGATATGAGCTAAATCATCGCCGGCCAGCCCGACCTGTTCGCACATTCCCCGGGCATCTTCGAGGCTTAAGCCGTCGATAACCGATATCGGCCGCTGAGCAACAACCTCTTCTTTCTCCTGGGCTATCTGGTTGATAGAGACACCGCCTTCGGCACTGAGAATGAACAGAGGAACACCCCGGTAATCGTCTACCGTAATACTCAGATAAAATTCCTTTTCGACCTCGATTCCAGCAGCTATCATTACTTTATGTACCGGCAGTCCCCTGATTTTCGAGGAGAGAATGCGTTCTACCGTTTCCTCGACACTGTCCGGGGATTCGACTGTTTTCACACCGCCAGCCAGGTATCTTCCTCCCGTAAGCACCTGCGCCTTGATAACAACCGGAAATCCGATGGCTTCCGCTTTTTCCCGTGCTCCTTTACTGTCCGAAAGAACGGCAAAATCCGGTACGGGAATTCCACCTTTTTTAAATAATTCTGCGCCTTCGTATTCGTATAATTTCATAATCTCTAATTTCGTAGAATACACCATACCGGGAAAACAAGTCAATTACCAGCGGCAAATGGTTACCGCAGTTTGCCAGTATTTCGAGATGATGATACAATAAAATTACTATCTTTTTCGGGTAACAGTCCAAAATATTAAGGAGGTGGATAGCTGTGGGTATCATGACCAAGGACCAGTATTACAAATCTCTGGAGAAAGTGCACCACAGGGCATATATCCTGGGAGAAAAAGTCGAAAACGCTTATGAGCATCCGTTAATCAGCCATATGATTAATTCGGTTGCCAAGACATACGAGCTTTCGAACGACCCCGAAGGAAGGAAGCTACTTGTCGCAAAATCAGACCTCATCGATGAAGAAGTCAGCCGATTTCTAAAATTTTATAAGAGCCCTGACGATTTAATCACCAAAGTCAGGATGCTGAAATATCTTGCCCATAACATCGGTGGCTGCTATATGCGCTGCACCGGCATGGATGCCATCAGTTCTGTCGGCATGGAAATATACAATTGCGATCAGAAATACGGTACGAAATACTGGGACAGACTGGTTGAATTCCTGAAATTTATGCAGAAGAACGATTATGTTCTTTTCAGCGGCGTTACCGATGTAAAAGGCGACCGTTCCAAGAGACCTTCCGAACAGAGCGACCCTGACATGTATCTCCACGTAATCGATAGAAACAATGACGGTATTGTTGTCAGAGGCGCCAAGATACACCAGACCGGTTCACTTTGCGCTCATTGGGGTATCGCTGTTCCGGCACGTGAAATGCGTGCAGCCGATAAAGATTACGCTGTCTGCTTTGCCTTCCCGGCTGATGCCGAAGGTGTCATTCACGTATACGGCAGGGGAACACTCGAAGCAAGAGCACTCCAGGGTGTCGACCTTGGAAATGTCGAATTCAGCAAGTTCGCTCCGATGGTCATCTTCAAGGATGTTTTCATTCCCTGGGAACATGTTTTCCTTGATGGGGAATACGAGTACGCCGGTAACATGGTGAGAAATTTCGGTTGCTACCATCGGCATTCGCACGGCGGCTGCAAGTGCGGCGTCGGTGATGTCCTGATTGGTGCTGCAGCAGTCGCGACTGACTTTAACGGGCTGGGCAAAGACCCGACCAAACCCGGCTATGACGGACAGTCAAAGGTATCTCACATTAACACGAAATATGCAGAAATGATGAAAATAACCGAGGCGATATACGGATGTTCAATCGCCGCCTCCGTTGAAGCTACCGAAAGTCCCTCAGGTATCTGGGCAGTAGACCCGGTTCTGTCAAACATATCCAAACTCTACGAAGGCAAGGAGCTTGCCGAGGTCATCAGAATGATGATTGAGATTGCCGGCGGCATGGTAACCGGTATACCCTCTCAAATGGACTTCGACAATCCGGAAATAGGCCCTCTGCTCACTAAATATCTCAAGGGAGTTGACGGCGTATCGACCGAAGACAGGGTACGAATTTACCATCTTATTGAAAAACTCGCTTTCGAAAGCCGGGATATCGTCTCGAACATTCACGGCGCCGGTTCGCCCGAGACCCATCGTATGACTGTTCTTAACAATACAGACATGGAAGAAAAGAAGAACTACGCCAAGAAGCTGGCCGGCATCAAAGATACCAAATAAGTCCTGACATTGTTTTCTCATCCGGACTGCCGCCTGATATCAGGCGGCAGTTTTTTATTCCTTTATTTCGAACATCTCTTGACATTGCAGGCCGGACACACTAAACTCAAAATCCGACAGATACCAGAGAATCGCCAAGGGAGAAAAGCGATGAATAAACCGATACGGGCTACAACAGCCGAAATCGTCGTATTCACCAGTTCAGAGTACAAGAATGATGTCCAGGAATTTCAGGAAGGTGTCAATTCGTGGTTAAAGACACAGCCCGACAACATCGTCATCGAAGACATCATCTACCGTTACGCCGGACCGAACTCGCATGGCAGGGATTCGTTTTCACTGGCAATCGTATCCCGTCAGGCTTCGGAGAAAGAACTGAAAGCGCTAGATTGATGTCGCTTCGGTGCGTATTACTATGAAATCGTGCGGATTATCAGCTCCAGCCTTCCGTCCCTGATTCTAAACTGCTTAACAACTAGCCTTATTGCGTGTTGCACACGTAGTACCTTTTGCGTATAATTTAGGGAAGGTTTAGTAGTAGGTTGTCAGTTCATCAATATCATCAATTCAATACGGTATTGGATGGCCCTAACTCGAACCAAATTTTTGAAGAGAGGAGGTCATCCAATGAGCTTCGAGGATAAAGTACTCGTTTGTTCCGATTGCGGACAAGAGTTTACCTTCACTGCCGGAGAGCAGGAATTCTATTCCTCCCGTGGCTTCCAGAACGAGCCCAAACGGTGCCCTGATTGCCGAAGAGCAAGGAAAGCGCAACGTTCCAGCGATGGAGGGTTCAGCGGTGGAAACCGAGCACCGAGAAAGATGTATACTGTCATCTGCGCTCAGTGTGGAGTTGAAACGGAAGTTCCTTTCGAGCCCCGTGAGGACAGACCTGTCTATTGCAGCGATTGCTACAATAGAATGAAACAGAACTAAAAGGTATCATTCAAGAAAAAGAAAAACATGCACAGGTCTTGTCCTGTGCATGTTTTTTTTCAGAACCTTTTTTCGGAACGCCCGTAACCTGAAAGGTTAACCTTGCGTTATTCAGCTATCTAACCGAATTCTTTCCTGTCGCCGGTATCGATGAGTCCGTAGAGAAACAACTGGTTCAGTTCGCCGACAATTCGCGGGTAGCTTTCAGAACCGGGTTGCAGTAGCCGACTCGATGAAATACCTGTTTTCAGGATTTCCAGATATATCGTGATTGTCTCATTCGATATTGTTTTGCTGAGGTATCCCTGACGTCTGCCTTCCTCGAACAGGTGCATCGTCAATTCGAGAGATTCCTTCACCATGACGTCATTGACATATCGGTTCATTTCCTCATCGGATGTTAATAATAAAGACAGCAGTTCTCCTCCATACAACGCAGCCATACCCACTTTATCGAAGACTATTTTCTCAAGTTTCTCTGCAAATGTTCCTTTTCCATTGATAATAGCCCGATACTTATCCATTATGAGAATAATTTGCCGCTTAATCGATTCCCGGATAAGTCCGTCCTTACTTCCGAAGTGATTATAGATAGTAACAGGAGATACATCAGCTTTATGAGCGATATCGCTGATACTTACTTTCTTGAAACCGTGCTGGCTGAATAATTCGAGTGCCACTTTCAGTATCTGTTCTTTTTTTTGTTCCGTCCTGCGTTCAAAGCCGTTCATGCCATCAACCATTTTGTATCATTTTCCTACATTTTATACAAAAACATCTTGACAAAGTCAATAGTGGATTATAATATATGTATTCAATGAATACATTCATTACACCATTTAAATACTGCATCCTTCGCATCTTCCTTCCTCCACCAAGTCCGGTGACTCATTCCGGCAGCCTGTTATTGTTATCGATAAGAAGGAGGAATTACAAAAAAAATGAACATGCAATCGGCTGTTTACCGTCGCCGGTGGTGGACGCTAATCGTTATTGCAGTGAGCGTCCTGATAGTCGTGCTTGACTCGACGATTGTCAATATCGCCCTTCCCACGCTTCAGCGTGAGATGAATACCACCCAATCCGAACTTCAATGGATAATCAATTCCTATATTCTCGTTTTCGGTTCACTCATGCTTACCATGGGTTCCCTGGGAGACCGTTTCGGTCGCAAACGTCTTCTTCAACTTGGTATCATCATCTTTGCTGCTGCCAGCGGTATCGCGGCATTCGCCTGTTCCGGCGGTTCACTTATCCTGTGGCGGGCGATAATGGGTATCGGCGGGGCAATGATTCTACCCTCGACACTGGCGATTATCACCAATGTATTTCCTAAGGAAGAACGGGGTAAAGCAATCGGTGTCTGGGCAGGATTGAATGGCATCGG
The DNA here is from genome assembly GCA_964579355.1 of uncultured Dehalococcoidales bacterium. Lineage (GTDB taxonomy): Bacteria > Chloroflexota > Dehalococcoidia > Dehalococcoidales > UBA2162 > MGML01. The sequence continues at coordinate 6,123 of CAZOGR010000030.1, forward strand.
TATTGCCCTCGGGCCTATCATCGGCGGACTGATAATAGACAAGCTGGACTGGAACTGGATATTCCTCATCAATCTGCCGATAGCCGTGATTGCCCTGACAGCGGGATATTTTCTCGTCCCCAATTCGAAAAATCCGCACCCGAAGGAGATTGATATCCCGGGGACGATTCTATCCATTGCCGGTCTCGCGGCCCTTTCCTATGGATTGATACAGGGAGGAAAAGACGGCTGGGATAACGGATGGGTGATTACCTGCCTGGCCGGGGCCGTCGCCCTCATCGGCCTGTTCATTCTCTGGGAGCGCCACACTCCCCACCCGGTCATCGAAGTAAGCTTCTTTAAAAACGCCCGTTTTTCAGCCGGCGTCGGAGCTGTCTGCCTGATGGCACTGGCGATGATAGGAGTCAACTTCGGGATGACGCTCTACATGCAGTTCGTTCAGGGCTTTACCGCCCTCGAAACCGGTGTCCGGTTTATCCCGCTGGCTGCCGGCGTCCTGCTCGGCTCAGGTTCGGCCGAAAAAGTCGTTTCCCGCTTCGGAACCACCTATGTTATCGTTGCCGGTTTTCTCGGCGCAGCCGTCATGGCCGGGCTGGCTTCTCTCTGGCAGGTCGATACCGCCTACTGGGTCATCGGCCTCGTCCTGTTCGGTTTCGGATTTTTTCTCGGTTACATTGCAGCTCCGGCAACAACGGCCGTAATGAGTTCTCTTGACGAAGCCCGTGCCGGTATCGGCTCGGCAATGAACACCGTCGGACGCATGGTATCCGGTTCGATAGGCGTTGCCGTCATCGGCTCGATACTCGGTAGTGTCTACGCCGCCAGCTTTGATAAAGCAGTCACCAGCGCGGCAGATTTTCCGGCAGCGGTTATCGAGGCCGCGCGCGATTCTGTCGGCGTCGCGGTAACTGTAGCTTCTCAATTACCCACTGAAGCCGGAAACGTTCTGGCAGCAATCGCCCGCCAGAGCTTCATCGACGCCTGGCACATCACTACCTTGATAACCTGCGGATTAAGTGTCATCGGTGCCTTCGTCATCATGCTGTTCATGCCCCCGAAAAATTTGGAATGAAATAATGTTGCGAGGACATACCGGATGTGGTAACTTTTATCAAACCGCATCCGGTGTGACCCAAATCCAAACTCGTTATAAGGAGAAAATATGGCTGAGAAAACGATAATCGCCGAAAATCTGACATATGCCTATAAAGAACTGACGGCTGTCAACCATATCAATTTCAGTATCGATAAAGGAGAGATACTCGGTTTTCTCGGGCCGAATGGAGCCGGGAAAACAACAACGGTTAAAATGCTGACCGGCCAGTTGAAGCCGAAAGAAGGTACGGCTATCCTGCTCGGGCTTGATATCGCCAGGAATGTCGAGAAGATACAGGGCAATATCGGTGTCTGTTTCGAGACAACGAACCTGTATGAAAAGATGAGCGCCATCGAAAACCTTGTCCTGTTCGCTCGGCTGTTCGGTGTGAAGAATTTTGACCCGATGATAGTTCTCGACCGGGTCGGTCTGGCAAATCGAGGTAAAGACCGGGTTGAAACCTATTCCAAAGGTATGAAACAGCGGCTGATGGTTGCCCGTTCTCTGCTTCACAAGCCGCAGATTCTTTTCCTTGACGAACCGACCGCCGGACTTGATCCGGCTTCTTCGGAGGCAATCCTAAACATTATTTCGGAGGAACGTAACCGTGGAGCTACCATATTCCTGACAACGCATGACATGGTGGAAGCGGATAAACTGTCGGACCGGGTTGCCTTTATGAACCAGGGAACTATTGTCGCCCTCGATACACCGCTTAACCTGAAACGAAAATACGGGAAACGGGCATTGAAGGTAACCGTTGCAGAAAAGGGAGGAAACCTTGAGGAACGAGAGGTTGTACTCGATACAAGAACAACTGCCGATGAAATCCATAACCTTTTCAGTAAAGAAAACGTCATCACCGCTCACAGCGAGGAAGCAACTCTCGAAGATATCTTCATTAAAATAACCGGGCGAGGGCTTGTTCAATGAATTTCGAACGAATCAAAGCTCTCATCATCAAAGATACCTCCCTCTACTTCAGAAATCGTTTCATTGCTCTGATTACCGTACTGGGAATCATCTTTTATATTGCTTTCTATTTTCTCATGCCGAAAAGCGTCGATGAGACCCTTGAAATCGGACTGTATGCACCGATGGATATACCATCAATAGAAGACATGAAAACGGAAGGTTTTATTCTCATTCCGGCAGAATCCGATGAGCAACTTCAGGAAAGCGTTATCAGCGGAAAATTTTCCGCCGGTATCGCGCTCCCTGCAAACACCGCAGAACTGCTGGAAGTCGGACAGTTCCCTGACCTTACCCTTTATCTGGCTTCGGACGTCCCGGATTACCTGAAAAGCAGCGTTACTTCCGTCCTCAGAGAACTTGCTTACCAGGCAGCCGGTCATCCTTTCACGGTTGTCATCAACGAAGAAATCATCGGTGAAGACATGCTCGGATCCCAGATACCTCCCAGAGACCGCCTGCGCCCTCTGCTGGCAATTTTTCTGATAATGTTCGAAACGTTCGGCCTGGCGAATCTCATTGCCGAAGAACTCGAATCGGGAACTGCCCGGGCATTGATGGTCACGCCGATGTCCGTCCGAGAGTTTTTCGCAGGAAAAGGTATTTTCGGTATCGGCCTGGCGTTTATACAATCAATCGTCTTCATGGCAATTGTCGGAGGGCTGTCCGAACAGCCTCTTCTCATCATCTTCGGGCTGTTTCTCGGCTCAATCATGGCAACGGCAATCGGCTTCCTCATAGGCTCACTGGCCCGTGACTTTATGTCAGTCCTTGCATGGGGCATGATTCTGTTTATCATTCTTCTCGTCCCGGCTTTCGGCATCATGTTCCCCGGTACCGTAACCGGTTGGGTTGAATACATTCCATCCTACTACCTCGTCGATCTTGTCCATCGGGTAGCGGGATTCGGAGCAGGATGGGGTGATGTCTGGCTGAATATCGCCGTCCTGTCAGGATTCAGTACTCTGGTATTATTGGCAGGTATGTATGGTATCAGGAGGAAGGCACTATGAACCTTCGGCGAATTGCAATTCTTTTCAGGAAAGACCTGTTTCAGGGGCAGCGAAGCTTTATTCTCATCTTCGGTATTGCCATGCCGGTACTGCTGTCCTTCATCATAGCGGCTGTATTCGGCACCCTGACCAGTGAAAAACCGGAACTGGGCGTCGTCAAAGGGGGAGAGGATGACACCGAAACGGGACTGGCAGCACGACTCGAAAATAATCTTTCATTCGAATACAGAGAGTATGGTTCCGAATCAGCATTAATCGAAGCAGTCGGCGACGGTATCGTCGACATGGGCATTGTTATTCCTCCAGACCTGGAAAAAGCGGTGAAAGCCGGTACACCAGCCTCGGTGCAGGTCTATACCTGGGGTGAGAGTCAGGCAAAAGACCGGGCTGTTATTTCATCGACCATTTCAGGGCTGATAAGGGAAATTGCCGGGCAGGAACTACCGGTCGATATCGAAGTCGTTCTGCTCGGTGATGAAGCAGAGATACCATGGAGTGTCCGCGTCCTGCCGATTCTGATGCTGATGGCCATCTTCCTTGGAGGTGTATTTATACCTTCGACCTCCATTATCAGCGAAAAATCGAAAAAGACCCTTACCGCCCTCATCGTCACCCCTGCCAGTACCCTCGAAGTTTTTACCGCGAAAGGGATACTCGGTTTTCTTCTCAGCCTGATGGTCGGCATCGTCGTTCTGCTCCTCAACAACGCCCTCGGTGTCAATCCGTGGCTGCTCGTATTCATACTGGCACTCGGTGCGCTAATGGCCGTCTCGTTCGGTATGATTCTGGGAGCTTTACTGAAAGATGTTTCAACACTGTTTGCCATCTGGAAAAGTGCTGCAATTCTGTTAATCGGGCCGGCTTTTATCTACATGTTTCCCAAAATACCGCAATGGATAGGCAGAATCTTTCCGACGTATTACATCCTCGAACCGATGATGAATATCACGCAGAACGGAGCCGGATGGAACGAGATTGCTTTGAATACCGGTATTCTCATCGGACTGGATATACTGTTATTTGTTATCTTCGCAGTTATCCTCAGACGTTCCAGCCAGTTTGCCGTTTAGCCATCGGTTCCTGGTTTTGGTCAAGAATAAAGGACGGATTTCTTTCCGCTCTTTTCGTCTATTCCAGGTGACTTTATTCAGTTACCATGAGTTCGGTATGCGCTTTCTTAAGCCAGTCGATGATTTCTATCGACTGGGGGCAGGCTTCCATGCACTGGCCGCACTCAATACATTTATCAGCCCTGTTTTCCTCAGGAAAGACACCGACTGTCTGGTAGCGGAATCGTCCGGTCTGCATATTTACGTACATGACGGCATCATTATATATCCGGAATACGCCCGGAATATCCACGCCATTCGGGCAGGGCATGCAGTACCCGCAGGCAGTACACGGCACCGGCCTTAAACCGTGATAAGCGGCTTTTACCCGTTTGACAATATCCAGCTCTTCGGAAGAAAGAATACCCGGTTCGGCCCTTCCGGCAATTTCAAGATTCTCTTTCAGTTGCTCCATGGTGCTCATACCGCTGAGAGCCAGTGAAATTTCCGGCTGATTCCAGACCCACATCAGCCCCCATTCGGCAGGAGAACGACTGACAGGAGCCTCGTTCCAGATTTTCGCGACCGGCGCGGGAGTTTCCTGTGTGAGCATCCCTCCCCTCAACGGCTCCATAACGACGATTGCCAGGCCTTTTGCAGCCGCATACTCAACCCCTTTTCTTCCCGCCTGGTAGTTTTCGTCCATAAAGTTATATTGTATCTGGCACATCGTCCAGTTATCGTAAGCATCGATTATTTCCTTGAATACATCGAACTCGTCGTGGAACGAGAATCCGAAATGAGAAAACTTGCCCTCGGCCATCTTCTTTTCTGCCCAGTCAAGGATTCCCCAGTCACGTACCTTATCCCAGCCTTCCCGGTTCAATCCGTGGAGAAGATAACAATCGAGCTTGTCCACCTGTAATCGGCTCATCTGCTCATTCAGTATACCGTCACATTTATCGAACGATTCAACCATTCTGACCGGTAGTTTCGTCACCATTTTCACCTTGTCGCGGTAACCGTCTGCCAGTACCTTACCAACTATCTTTTCGCTTTCTCCCATATGGTACATGTACGCCGAATCGATATAGTTGACCCCGTTATCGATTGCGTGTTTAAGCATGCGAATGGATTCCGCTTCGTCCGTTTCACCGGGCTTGCCGGGTCGTTGCGGCAACCGCATCGCTCCAAAACCAAGTACCGAAACATCCCAACCTGTTTTCCCGAATCTCCTGTATTTCATGTGAGCAACTCCCTTCCGGTTTTTACCTGTGGTTTCGCAGGTTCGCTATATGTAGAGCTACCTCAACGAAACCTTCACCATATTCTTTTTTGCTTATGTAAGCGGCCTTTTGCTTCATCAGTTCAGGCTGTCCTGACGGTAAATTCGGGTTAAGAATCAGGACATTATTGGGAAACGACTCGAACAGCGAAACATCCGTAGCCGAATCGCCCAGCACCATCACTTCCTCTTTTCGATAGTTTCCGGGAATCATCCCGTCAAGCAGCCGTTCGAGTGTCCTTCCCTTGCTGATACCCTCCTGCATCAAATGCATGATGTACCCGGAATCGAGTAATTGAGTGCTACCGATATGTTTTTTTATTTCTTCAGGGGAGATTCCCTTCGTCCGGATGACCATATCTATCGTACGCTGGTCATTATCTTCTCTTCCCTGTACGGTATCCGGAAATATTTCCCGTAATCTGCGAAATGCTTCTTCGGCAGCCTTTCTCGAATAGCCGAGGTTGAACGTCTGCTGCCCGGCAGAAGGTTTGGCAACACCACCGTTTTCAGCAATAATCGGTCCGGCTAAACCGAGATGAAGAGCCATCTTCTCCAGTTCTCCGAGTGTTCTGCCTGACACCAGCCCGATGATAATTCCTGTCCGCTGGAGTAACCGAAGGGCTTTTTCTACTTCCGGGCTGACATCCCTGCCAGCGGCCAGCAAGGTGCCATCAACGTCCGTCATTAGCAGTTTGATACCATTCGCTGTTTCCGCGTCGATTGTTTTATACGATTTGTGCATACTTCATCTTAGTTTCAAACTGATTCTCATGTCAAAATCATCTTTTCCTGGCAACTCACAGTTTTTTATGTCGGATTTTTTACGGAATAGTAAAATACCGTCAGTTAATGATAATTAATGTTATATATTTCAATTTTTATTTTTACCATGTTTTTGTATTTTAATACTTGTTATCGTTCGTTAACCGTTATATTATAAAGCAGGTGCTGACTGTTTGCTGCCTTTTTGAGACAATAATCACAGGTACCGCTCGAAAATGATGCTATTGTTTTCATTGAACTGGAAACATCGAAGGAGAAAAACGCGTGGGAAAGAAAGTTGTCATTCTCGGTGGAGGTTTCGGAGGAATTACGGCCGCCAAGGCCTTTAAGAATACTGATTACGAGGTAACTCTTATCGATAAAACGAATCACAACCTGTTTTTGCCCCTCCTGTTCCAGGTTGCCGCTGCGGCGATTTCGCCGGGTGATATAGCCGTACCGATACGCGGGCTGGTGAAAAACATGAATAATGTCCGAGTCGTCCTCGGTGAGATTACCCGTATCGATACTGAAAAGAAAAAGGTCCACACCGATCAGTATTCGTTCGATTATGATTATCTCATAGTCGCGATTGGAGCGAAAGCTTCCTATTTCGGCCATGACGACTGGGCAAAATATGCCATCAGTGTCCGCACGCTGAGGGAAGCCCTGATGATTAAAGACAGGATGCTCTATTCGTTCGAGCATGCCGAAATGATAGAAGACCCGAAGGAAATAGAAAAGCTTACTACGTTCGTCGTTGTCGGCGGAGGCCCTATCGGAGTCGAAATTTCCGGCGCTCTGGCGGAAGTAACCCGCCGGTCGATGAAACGAAATTTCAGGAGAATCGACCCGGCGAAAACGAGGATTATCCTTCTTGAAGCGGCCAAAAAAATACTACCGGCTTTTACCGACGAGATGAGCTTAAAGGCGCTGGAAAGCCTCAGAAAGATGAAAGTCGATGTCCGGATAAACACCATGGTGACAGGCATCGATGGAAAAGGCGTCTACACGAAAAACGACCTGATTGAGACACATAATATCATCTGGTGCGCCGGTGCTTACGGGCACGAGGTAATAAAGACAATGAAAACCGAAACTGACCGGTCTTTACGCGTTCTCGTCGAAAATGATTTCAGTATCAAAGACCATCCGGAGGTATTCGTCATCGGAGACGCCTGTGTGATGATGGATGGAGGCAAACCGGTACCGGCGGTCGCTCCGGCGGCAACACAAGCCGCCCGGTACGTCGCCCGGATAATCAGGAAAGGCATCGATAAAAAAGACCGAAAACCGTTCAAGTACTTCAATAAAGGGAATCTGGCGGTTATCGGCCATTCGAAAGCGGTTCTCGAGACCCGGTTCCTGAAACTTTCAGGTTTTCCGGCGTGGTTCCTGTGGCTGGTCGTTCACCTGGCAGTGCTTATCGGAGGTCGCAGTCGCTACAAGGTACTGGCCGAATGGTTATGGCACTATATTGCAAGGGATTACGGCTTCAGAGTTATCAGCCAGCGGATATATAATGAGTTTGA
>CAZOGR010000031.1:0-13309 GCA_964579355.1 uncultured Dehalococcoidales bacterium
TCGAGAATATCGACGATGGAATTCCAGCCGACATGCCCGCCCCGGTTGATATCGGTGCTCCGCACCGGGATATCGACCGAGAAGATAAATTTGTCAGGGAGTTGCACCTTGATTCGAGGCATAGGTTATCTCCTGTTGCTTTATTAAGTTTACATAAGCGGTTAGAACTCAGATGCTTCGACGGGGTAGCCGAGCTCTTTCCAGCGGTTAATGCCGAGCAGCAGCACGCTGATATCGGTAATTTCATACCGCTGGTTTTTAATCTCGTACGCCATTTTAAGGCTGTCTGATTCGTCCGAGCAGTCGCAGTAGACGATGAGCGGCCTATCTGCGGGAAGGGCCATGAAGGTTAACTGGCGTTCGAACGGATCTCCGGACGGGTTGAGGTAGATATTTATCGCTCCCGGTATATGTTCGACCCGGTAGGCGGAGGAAGCGCGGGTATCGATGACGACCGGGCTTTCGCCTTTGTCGAGCGATTCATTCAATTCTTCACAGGTCATTTTGGGTATAGCGTAGTTGTCCATGGTTCTCCTAACATTATTGCGGGCTCTGTTTTATGTTTTTAACTCCTGATATATCTTGTGGTCGAAAAATGCTAAATCCCCCTTAGTCCTCCTTTACAAAAGGGGGAAATCTCGACAGTTTGATGCCGAGTATACAACAATACCGATAATATTCAATACGTGAGTGTACCTTATTCTATTGTAAAAGATATTTTTATCTCCAGGCGTCGACGGATACTCCCCGGTTGAGGCGGAAATCGGTCAGGAACCAGATAGTATTGGTGCCGCCGCCGACGACGACCGTGCCGATTCCCCTCGGGTTATTGAAGGGTTTTATCAGGGTTTCCGGGGGGAGCTTTCTCCAGGTGGCGTAGGGTTCGAGTCCCTGGAGGGCGACGTTATTAAGGCCGGTGGTACTGATGCCGTTGCCCCAGAACTGCTCGGCGGTAATTTCGACGTTGTCCGCCAGCCAGTTGGCGAAGCTTTCCTTCGTGGCGAACCCCTGTTCGTCGTGGAGGAGTTTTGCCAGCAGGGGGTCGGCGCAAATCGTGGCGGTCGACCCCATCATGGAGAGCGACCTCATATAGTCGCGGATAAGCTTCTGGGGCGGGTATTCGGTGACGATTTCTCCGATGCAGGAAATATAGGTCCAGCCGACACAGACGGTAACGACACTGTCCTCTTTTTTATAGCCGAACTGGACATGGACCGGATTCCAGCCTTCGGGCAGGGCTTCCTCGTTTTCGGCGAAGCAGAGATTATTGTACTGGAGGTTACTGCCGAGCGAGCCGAAGGTCGTCCTGCCGGCGTGCAGGTTCCCGGCGGTTTTCGAGATAATGGTAAAGGTCCGGCCGATGGTGGAGTTTGCCCGGTTGTGAGGGCTCATGGCACCGGTACCGCAGTTCATGCCGATTTCTTTTCGAACGGGGCCGTTGACGACAATCATATTGGTCATCGAGGTAGTTGAGTTACCGTAGGGGGCCATGGTTGACATGGCGAGGATGACCGGCAGGTATTCGGGTTCGGCGCCGGCCATAACGGCGTAAGCGGCGACTTTTTCGACAGTGAGTTTACGGGCTCCGCCCGGCCAGGAGATAACCTTGACGACTTCGTCCGGTTTACGGCTGGTGCCTTTCAGCATGTTCCTGACCCGTTCTTCGGTCGGCAGGACAATCGGCAGGTAGTCCGTCCAGTCCTTCTGTTTAAAGAGTTCATGGAGGTTTTCCTCGGTATCCGGTTCAAGGAACCTCGGTTCAATGGCTCCTTCGGGAAGCCCGGTGAGCTGTTCTTCGGGAGTGAGCGGCTTCGTCAGGGCATCGACAATCTGAGGCATGAGGGGCTTGCCGGTAATGGCGTCGTCACCGTCGACATAGGTTGCGTGGAGTTCATGAGAGGCGCCGGCAATCGGGAGCGGCAGGGTCGAGTATCTCAACGGGATACCGCTGCCGTACAGCCTGTCCCATCCGGTGGCGTACTCGCTGACGTTGATAGCGGTAACCGGGGCAGTCGGGATTCCTGCCTGTTCGAGGGCTTTCGAATGGCGGCTCAAGGCCGCCGCACAGCCGTCTCAGCAACTTATGCCGAGAATAGCGGCGTGTCCTTCTTTCTTGATTTTCGCCCACAGTTCGGGGTCGTCTTCGGCGAAACTGCCTTTTTTTCTGACGAGGACGGTCTTTACCGAAGGAATGTTTTTAGCGAACCATTCCTGCATGATGGTGAACACATCGTAGCCGGCGGTCGGTCCTCCCCACCCGATATCCACCATGTATATTGTTTTATTATCGAGATTTGAAAATATCCGGGGTGTCAGGGGTACCCGCTCAACCATTGTACTGGAGCAGGCGGGATTCAGCACTTGTATCCTGGGTTCAGACATTGTCACCCTCCATTGTAATTCGATATTCCTGTTCCGGTTGCTTTGTATTCTGAGAGTCGGCCGTTTTCCTGTCAACATTCGGCCTGAGAGCAGCAAGGTTCAACCGCATAAATTACACGCCTACTATAGCACACACCGGACTTTGTTTCTATGCGGAAGCAATCCGGCACGAAAAGAATACTCCCCTTCCGCGAATATTAACGGGCACAAATCCTTCCGTAGATGATACAATGAGTTCATTCTGTCGTAAAATAAGAAAACGTATCGAGGGGGCAATGCAGAAAACAACCGGCCGGTATCCCCGGTTAAACAAGATACTACTGCTGTTCATGACAAGCTGGCTGATAGCGCCTGTTGTTTCTATCGCTTCGTGTACGGTTGAGGAAACCGACAACGGGACGATACGTTCGGAAACAGTCGGAGAAGCCATTACCACTATCACGATGCCGGATGCAGCGGATTCGGCGGAAGAAGAGCCGGCTGTCCTTTCCTCGGATGTCCCGCAGTACGGCGGGACGATTAACCTGGCTCTCATGACAGAACCGGAGTTTAACCTGCTGGCAATCGATGCGGCGATTCCCCAGCTTCACGCTCATGAAAAGCTGTTCGAAGGTGACTGGACGAAAGGCCAGGCGGGGGGATACGGCGAAAAACTGACGACCTGGTCACAAAGCACGAATATCCCGGAGCTTAACACCGGGTACCTGGTCAGCAGTTACTCCTGGTCGGTCAGCGAAGACGGAACAGAAGTAACGACTCATTTTTCCCTTCGTGACGGAATCACTTATGCCAAGCCGGAAACGGAAGCCGGAGAACTGGTCGGGGGACGCGAATTAACGGTAAACGACCTTATCTGGAACGTGAATTATCGTCTTCAGAACGGGAACTCCCGGTTTTATCAGCTCTATCCGGCCTACCGTTATCCCAGGGCGGTAGAAACCGGGGCGAACTCATTTTCAATCACCCTCAAAGTCGAAGACCATCTTAAGGGGTTGAGTATGCTGAATCGTGCCACGAGTGTGTTTGCTCCTGAACTTTATGACCGGTATGGATACGAGTCCGTCACAAATATTGCCTATTCTATAGGAACCGGGCCGTACATACTGGTTAGCTATGTACCGAATATGATGGTTGTGCTCGAAAAAAATCCTGATTACCGGAGGACTGACCCGCTTGGCCCGGGGACAGGCAACCGGCTTCCCTATATCGATAAAGTCAAATACGTCATCATGACGAATGAATCGGTTATGCAGGCTGCCTTCAGAACCGGGAAACTCGACCGGATAGACGACATAGTTCTGAAAGACAAGGAAACTATTACCGTTAAGGTTCCAACGGCTGTTTTCGCGAAACGAGGATCGCGTAACGTGACACCGCTGTTTATGAACACTTCGGTTGCTCCCTTCAACGACATCCGGGTCAGGAAAGCGCTGATGATGGCGACGGACTTTCACGCCATCAACCGGAACCTCTACAATGGACTCGGCGATATCATAAGCTGGCCGTATTACCGGGTAGCCGGTTATGAGCGACTGTTCGTTTCGCCGGACGATACCGACCTGCCGGCTCGAGTGAGAGAACTGTACACCTATAATCCGGCAAAGGCGAAACAACTGTTGAGCGAAGCAGGGTTTCCGGACGGGTTCAAGACAGCCCTGATACTCGAGGAAACGGATATTGAGTACTACCGGATGCTGGCTTCGCAGTGGGAAAAGGTTGGTATAGAAACCGAATTACGCAAGATGGACTTGGGGTCTCTCGTCTCGACGGCTGCGACCGTATCCTATAACGGGATGATAACCGTCTATCCTTCCCCTAATTCAACCTTCCCTGAGCAGTCGCAGTATTCGACCCGGAGCTGGGCGAATGCCAGTCTGATAAACGAGCCGTACATCGACGAACAGGCAGCTTTGGTGAAAGCCCTTGCGGTTACCGATTTCCAGGCATCGATGGAGCTTTGCCGGCCGCTCGTCATGTACCTGCTGGAACAGGCCTACATGATACCCACTCCCCGATATCCGGTATACACGATGTGGTGGCCGTGGCTGAAGAACTATTCGGGGGAGAGGTCGGTCGGGTATTATCCAGGTAATTCGTGGGTTCACTGGTGCTGGCTGGACCAGAGGCTGAAGACGTCGATGGGGTATTAGGAAACCTCTCATTTCAATTACCTGATACCGACTGATTACCCCTCACCCTGACCCTCTCCCGCGGGGGGAGAGGGAATTTTTATGTCTTCTTTTTTCTTGCAGGGTAATGCCCGTTTATCGAGCCAGGTTCTCCATAAATGATTTGATGATATAGTACATGGCGGTGGCGCCGCCGTCCTGAATGCCGATACTGCCTTCGGCGAACCACTGTGCCCGGCCGAATTTTGCTTTCATGTTCACTGTCGATTTCATGCCCTCTCCGGCTGCTTTCAAGACGTCACGAACGATAACATCAAGTTCGTTGCCGTTTGACACACCTTTTTTCAGGGTTTCGACGGCGGGAATGAGGGAATCGAGCAGGGTTTTATCGCCGGCTTCGGCTTTGCCCCGTTTTTTGATGTTTTCTACAGCTCCTTCGCCGGCAGCGACGAGATTTCCCATAGCAAGGACAGGTATTCCCGTGACCGCTTTCCCTGCACCCATGAAGCCAGAGGCAAGGATGGTCCCGAATGTCGAGGGACTGACCTTGTTGATTGTCAGGCCGCACTGGGCAAGCAGCTTGCCGGGGTCCGGTTCGGCCGATGCACCGAGGTAATCGGCCATTCCCTTGCCGGCGAGTTCGATAGTGACGCCGAGGTCGCCGTCACCGGCTTTCGCATCCAGTTCGCGAAGTTCATCGGCATGGCTTTTCAGGTCGGAGGCGACGGCTTTCAGGATTGTTTTCAGTTTTTCGATATCGATAGTCAGTTCGGCCATTATTTACTCCATTGCAGCAGGAATGGTGAGAAGGCGGGGGCATCGAGTAAGGTCTTGAATTCGTCATTCAATTTCAGCAGGCTGAGGGACGCACCGGCCATTTCCATCGAGGTGGCATACTCGCCGATATAACTGCGGTACACTTTTATGCCGTGTTCGGCGAGGATGTCCCAGGCTTTGTTGTAGATGATATAGAGTTCTTCGGGCGGGGTGGCTCCCAGTCCGTTAACGAGGACAGCGACTTCATCACCTGATTTGAAGGGCAGGTCTTCGATGACCTTTTTCGCCATGATTTCAGTGATTTCATCGGCCGTTTTCATCTTGGTCCGTTCGATACCCGGCTCGCCGTGAATACCCATACCGAGTTCCATTTCGTCGTCGGCAATGGTGAAGGTCGGCGTTCCGGCGGCGGGAATCGTGCAGGGGGTCAGAGCGACACCGATAGTGCAGGTATTTTCGATAACGGCGTCGGTCACCGCTTTCACCTCATCGAGGTTTGCCATGGTAGCGGCCTTAGCCCCGGCTATCTTGTAGGCGAAGAATATTCCGGCAACGCCGCGGCGCCGGCTTCTCTCGGCGCGGGGAGCGGAGGCGACATCGTCAGCGGCGATACTCATCTCCACCCGGATACCTTCCATATCGGCCATTTCCGCCGCCATTTCAAAGTTCATGATATCGCCCTGGTAATGGCCGAAGAGGTAGAGGACGCCGGCTCCTCCGTTCGCTTCTTTGGTAACGGCCAGCATGTCTTCGGCGCCAGGTGAGGAAAAGACGTTACCGACGGAGACGCCATCGAGCAGTCCCGGGCCGACATAGCCGAGAAATACCGGAATATGTCCCGAACCGCCGCCGGTGCAGATGGCAACCTTGCCTTTGACCGGGGCATCGGCACGGACCAGAGCGCGGCCGTTTCCTTCGGCTTTGCGCAGATGGTACGGATGAGCTTTCAGAATACCGGAGACAGTTTCTTCTACTACCTGATAGGGGTCGTTGATAAGTTTCTTCATGGCTGTTTCCTTTCGTTTCGAGTGCAGCTCTTTGAAAAATGTATTTTTGACATGAGAGGATTTTAACGTTTATCGCGCGAAATTACAATCGACTCCTATAAGTTCTTTTCTCCGCAGTATCGTCTTACCGGGCTTGAGCCGATATCGAGCGCCTTGCCAATCGCTTCGATGACATCGCACTTTCTCTTTGCGGCGGCCGGTTTTTCAAGGTCGAGAATGACATCCTCGATAACGAACGGCCCGTTCTTGAAATAGCCGGCTACGAAACCGTTGAATACGCCATCGATAAGGAGGTAAAACAGGACAGCGTATTCGGGATGGGTGAACCGGGAGGTCAGCGTTTTTTCGTGCGACTTTACCAGGAAATCGTTCCGGTGGAGGGCGAAAACCGATTCGGGCGGGGGTATCGTTTCTTCGAGCAGCGGTTCATCTTCCGTCCTGATACAGCCGGATTCGCTGCCGATTTCCCGATTCACCAGTTTGCCTTCTTCAGCAAGCTCCGCGACCGCCCGGTTTGTATCTTCCGCTTTGAACCGGTAGAAAGAAGCGAGCATGTCGGGTTTGATAAAGACATTCAGGAAGGCGAACCTCATGACCAGTTCTTTTATCGCCTCCGTTTTCGTAAATTGCTTCAGGTTAATATCTGGGAATTCGGTTTCGAACAGGTACCATGCCCGGTCCCATTCGTTATCGACCTGGTCTTCGAAAACGAGGAATTTCTGCTGAAGTCTGTGAAGGACGGGGGTGAGCTGCTTCGCCAGGTGACCGGTCAATTCTTTCATCACGGCGACGGTCATCGGGCCTTCCTGTTCGAGCAGTTCGAGGAGTTCGACTTCTTCGAAGGAGAGGGTTTTCCTGTCTTTCGAATATGCGGCGGCGAAGAGCGGCAGCTCATCGGCAAAGACGTAAGCGATATTGCCTCCCTGGAACCGGCCTTTGACGATGATTCGCCGGCTTCGTAAATCAAAGACATGGGGGTATTCGGGAAAACCGGCCCGGCAAACGAGTTCGGGAGGGTTACCCGGGCGGGTCCAGTACTGCGTCTGTACCGGACTCATCAGGCGGAAAAGGCCATTATACGCCTGCCGGTCAGCCTGCGGCTGAAAGCACTGGCGCCGGATGACCAGGGATTTGACGGTATCGATATACAGCAATCGGTTACTCCGGTTTTTCCGGAACTATTTCGTAAGGTTGCTTTCAATTATAGCGAATATTCTTCCGGATTTGAATTGTTCGTAAAAATTCTTCATACTACGTGATACTTTCACGGTTGAAACGTATACAGGGTAAAAGGCACAGAGAGACATCGTGACGGACAGCCATTTCAAATTAGGCGGAGAGGTGAAGACCGGTTCGGCGACGAACTCCGCAAACGCAGAATTCGGGCGTCTTTACGAAACGTACCTGCCGGGAATCTACCGGTTCGTCTATTACCGGGTCGGGGAAAGAGCGCCGGCGGAGGATTTGACCTCGGATATTTTTACCAGGGCGCTGACGGCATTCGGACGGTTCGATTCCCGAAAAGCTTCCTTTGCCACCTGGATATATACCATCGCCCGCAATACGTTAACCGACTACTTTCGTAAGCAGGCGAGGGAGAAGACACTGGATGAGGCGGAGGAATCGGACATTCCGTCGGCGGCGATGCCGGTGGACGAAGAACTGGCCAGGGAAGAGGAATTCAGAGTACTCCACAGGTGTCTACGGAGATTGAAGACGAGAGAGCAGGAAATCATTTCGTTGAAGTTTTCGAGCGGCATGACGAACCGGGAGATAGCTGCGGTTACGGGCATCTCGGAAACGAATGTGGGAACGATACTCTGCCGGACTGTTCGAAAACTGAGGGACGATTTTACAGGGGCGTATAATAATGGATGATGCCATGAAAGATAAGGAACTGCTGGCGAAGCTGGAGAAGCTGCTGGAAAGACGGGAAGACGTGGTCCCGGAAGCGGAAGACGAGGATACCCGTACCGCGATAGACTTTGCCCGGAAGATGGCCTCGCTGGGCGGAAACCCTTCGAAGGAATATACGGAGAACCTGAAAGCAAGGATTATCCATCAGTTAGCCGAGCAGGAGAAGAAATCCCGTTCAGAGAATATCGACCTCGATTACTGGGGAGCAGCGCGGCGCAGAAAGTGGCAGGGGACGCTGGCGGCACTTATCCTGGTGATAGTCCTGGCGGTGATTCTGCTGGTGCTGCTGCTGTAAAAAAAGGGGGGCGAAAAAGCCTGCCCCCCTTATCTTTACTTTCCGGCATTAAAGTTTTTGCGGAGCTCGTCCATCGAGGGCAGAATCCCCATCTGCTGGAATTGACCGAGGCCGTCTTTCACGCCGCGGTATTCGGCAATTTTCCCGTCTTTGAGGTTCAGGAAGAAGTATTCGTTAATCTCGAACGATTTGCCGGTGGGTTTGAAGCCCATCCATTCGCCGGAAAGGGTGCCGGTGACGGTCATGCGGACAGCGACCTTGTCTTCTTCGGCGACGATATCGTCAATCCGGTTGGTGTGGTTCGAGATGGCGTCGATGGTGTTCTTAATCATGTCGAGAAACATCGGTTTATTGATTCCTTTTCCTTTTTCCGCTCCGAAAAAGAAATCATCGGTGGTGATTTCATCGAGGGTTTTGACATCGGCAACTTTCATGGCGGAGAAAAAGCGGGCGACCGTTTCTTTGTTCTTTTCGAGTGACATGGTTACTCCTTAACATAATATAATTACAGTTCTTTGCATACAAAAGGGTAATTTGAAACTGAGTATAGAAGTCCTGAGGGGGAATGTCAATAAACAGACGTCCGTGAGGAACCGGCTTGACGGTAGTAATCCGGCGGGTTAGTATGATGAAGAACCGATACGATTCTTCATTAAAGGAGATACTATGCAGAAGGATTCTTTTAATTTTCTGAAAAAACTGGTGGATACGCCCGGGCCGTCCGGATACGAGCAGAAGGTACAGGCGGTGTACCGGGAACGGGTATCGAAATATGCCGAGAACATAAAAACCGATGTCATGGGGAACGTGTTTGCGACGGTTAACCCGGGCGGGACGCCGAAAATCATGCTGGCCGGGCACGCCGACGAAATCGGATTCCAGGTCCGCTACATCAGCGAAGAAGGGATGCTCTACTTCGGCTCGATTGGCGGGCATGATACGGTGGTGACCGTCGGGCAGCGGGTGAACGTGCATACGGCAAGCGGCATTATCCCGGGCGTCCTGGGACGGAAGGCGATTCACCTGCTCGATGCCGACGAACGTAATAAGATGCCGAAACTGGACGATTTGTGGATTGATATCGGCGCGAAAGATAAGGCGGATGCCGAATCGGTGGTGGCAATCGGCGACTGCGTAACCTACCAGCACGAACTGCAACGACTCCGGGGCAGTTTGTGCGCCGCCCGAAGTTTCGATGACAAGATGGGGGTATTCATCGTTGCTGAAGCGCTACGGCTGCTGGCGGGGAAGAATATACAGGCGGCGGTGGTCGGTGTTTCAACGGTTCAGGAAGAGGTAGGCATACGGGGAGCCCGGACCAGCGCTTTCGGGGTTGACCCGCTGGTGGGAATCGCTACCGACGTCGGGCATTCGACCGATTATCCGTCAGCGGATAAAAAGAAGGTCGGGGATATCAAACTGGGGAAAGGCCCGAAAATCACCCGGGGGCCGAATATCAACCCGGCGGTGTTCGACCTGATGGTGAAAACGGCCAGGGAACTGGGAATTCCGTACCAGGTGGTGGCGGCTCCGGGAGGAACGGGAACGGATGCCAATGCTATGCAGCTTAACCGGGCGGGCGTCGCGACCGGATTGCTCTCCGTGCCGCTGCGGTACATGCACACGCCGAACGAGATAATGGACCTTGACGATATCGAGAACACCGCCAAACTGATGGCCGGTTTCTGCGAGCGGGTGACGGCCGAGATGGATTTTATTCCGATGTAGTAAGTACAAAACGGTTTAGGTATTACACCGCCCAGAGAGGAATAATGTAGTTTTTACCTTTCAGCGGCAAAATATCGTGCGCCATGCAGATAACCCCGCCTTCGCCGATATTTATGCCTTTGATGTCATCCAGAATTGAGAAATGTCTAATATCTTCCGGGCCTGGCTCTGCAGTGGTTTTTATTTCTATCGGATAGAGTATGTTGTTCTTATGAATGAGTAAATCTATCTCTTTCTTATGTCCGTCCCGTATATAATACAAATCTGCTTCCAGCCCTGCGTTTGTATAACTTTTCAGGATTTCGGAGACGACAAAGCTTTCAAAAAACGCTCCGTTCATTGCTCCGTTGGACAGTGTTTCGGGGGTGAGCCATCGTGTCAGATAGGCCGCAAGCCCTATATCCAGAAAATGTAACTTCGGGGTCTTTACCGCTCGTTTTATCGCATTATTGCTGTAGGGTTTCAGAAGGCAGACAATACCGCTCGTTTTCAATATGGAAAGCCACCTTTTCGCGGTAGGCTCGCTTATTCCCACATCTTTTGCAAGCGAAGATAGATTCAGCATTTGTCCGGTCATAGCCGCACATACCGTCATGAACTTATAAAAACTATCTTCATCTGCCACCTGCGTCAAAGAACGGACGTCACGCTCGATGTACGTTTTCGTGTAATCGGCGTAAAACTCCTGCCACTTATAATCGGGATTCGCTACAAGCTCGGGCATACACCCCCGGTGGATGATTTCCCAGGCGCGAGAGACGTTGAAGGACGGCGTGACTGCTTTACGCGATTTCAGATATTCAAGCGTGGGAATAAAAGGCTTTGTCCATCTCTCCTCGTTTATTTCCCTCAGAGATAAGCCAAGCAACTCCAGAATCCCTGCTCTGCCTGCCAGGCTTTCGGTAACGTTTTGCATTAGCTCAAAACTCTGTGAACCTGTCAGAAAAAAATCACCTTTGTTCCCGCTTTTATCGAGCAGTATTTTAATGTAGTGAAAAATAACGGGCGCATATTGCACTTCGTCGATGAATAAAGGCGGCGGATAAAAATCGAAAAACACGGATGGTTCTTCTGCAGCGCGACTCCGGGTGAGTAAATCGTCAAAGGTAATTTTCGCGATGTCTGGTTTCAGGTTTTCTATCAGAGTGGTTTTCCCCACCTGTCTTGCACCCGTTACGACAACAGCGCCTTTCATCTTCGCCCGCTCTAAAACAGCGTTCTCTATATGACGTTTTATATACATACTATTCATTATTTTGTGATATTATAACATTGAATATTACATTATCACAAGGTTTGTCAGTCAAGCACCCGAAATATGAGTGAACTGCTACCGGGGCATAAATGCCGGAAAGGATATACTGTACAATCGGCTCAAGGAAAATTTCTACAAAATCCCCTGTTAGCCATGTCAATGGAAATCCCTGATTTCAGATATCAGGGGAATTCGGTTTAATCCTCTTTAGGAGTCATGACGATGAAGATAATAATCGCCAGCCCCAGCAGGGTAAAGACGCCGTAGGTCAGCAGGCCGTTTACCCATTCAAAACTCGAAACGGGGTAATTGATGAAGGTGAGAGTAAGGCCGAACCCGCCGGCGGCTAACAGAATGATACCGATTATCGTACTTAGAATAATCATATGTCCTCCCGGACCAGTCGAATGGTCACAACCGGTTATTTGGCAGGTGGCTGGGGTGGCCTGTCCCGTTTCTGCATCAGTTCGATAACAACGCCGCCGACTTTCCGGGCGTCGAGGTAAGCATAGATTCCGCTGGCGTGGTACATGACCGGGACGCCTTTCGCGGCAAGTTCGGCAACTTCCTTATCGAGGTTATCGACGATATAGGCGATATGATTGGCCCCTTCGCCGTGTTCATCCATGAAGGTCTTGTTGAAGTTGTCTCCCTCGACCGGCTCGGTAAGCTCGAAGGTCAGGGGGCCGAGGTTGAGCATTTTAATCTTAATCTTCCAGGGGGGAGCATCCTCTTTCCCGTAGGTTTTCAGGCCTTTGATATTGGCGCTGTCAAGGATGTGCCCGGGAGAATCGTCAGTCGTTCCTCCGAACGATTTGAAGTAAGAAACAGCTTCGTCCATGTTTTTTACCGAAAGCCCGACGTGCAGGAGAGTCCAGTTTTCCGTTCCCATGTAGTACCTCCGAAATAATTGTTATTCACAGTATAGACGTATCGGCGCGGAAAGCAAAGTCCGTTGTTACTCAGGATTTGAAATCATCGAAACTGACGGGGCGTCCGGGAGGAACGATGACGAATTGTTCGTCCCAGTTGCATCCGACCAGTTTTCTCAGAAACGTATCTGTTCCCTTGACTTCTTCGAAATCAAGCTTGAGTCTTACGGCCCGTTCCCTGCCTTTTTCCCGGTACCGTTCCAGGTCCCGGCCGTCAGTGGTTGAAATAAAGACCATCCTTTTATAATTCTGGAGTACCGCCCGGTCCTGATAGACGGAAAAAATCCTTCGGGCACGTTCGACCCCGTATTTTTCGGTCAGTTTCCTCATGATGTCGGTGATGGGGCTGAGTTCGTTTATCTTGCCTTCTTCGAAGCCGTCCAGCCATCCCCTGGTCAGGAAGTACGAGCCGGGGAATTCACGCTGCCTTTTTTCGTAGGTATCTCTCGAACCGAGGAAAACCGATATGCAGTCGTCCGCTTTCGGTATGACCAGGGTGGC
This sequence comes from uncultured Dehalococcoidales bacterium, assembly GCA_964579355.1. Taxonomy (GTDB): domain Bacteria; phylum Chloroflexota; class Dehalococcoidia; order Dehalococcoidales; family UBA2162; genus MGML01. Next base: position 12,924 of record CAZOGR010000031.1, read on the forward strand.
GGTATCCGAATGAAGTCCGACGGTGGCCATGCCGCACATGCCGTAACCGAGAACGATACAGTCGTACTCTCTTGACTCGTCGATTTTCCGCTGGAGTTCCTGATGCAGTTTTTCCGGTGACTGGTGGAGGCCGAAGTCCATTTTTTCGAAATCGATACCTTCCGGTAAAAGGGGTCGAATTTCTTCGGAAACAACGGCGCAGGCGATGATTTTTGTTTTTCCTTTTTTCAAGGTTGCTCTCCGTGGTCATGCCGTATCCGGGCATGAAGGTTTTCTCTTTTTATTGTGCCGTTTTTCGGCGGCTCGTGTAAAGCCCCGGCAGATAACGAAAAAAAGGGGGGCGGAATATCCGCACCCCTTTCGTTTCGATTCAGTCAGTTAATCAA
>CAZOGR010000032.1:0-5794 GCA_964579355.1 uncultured Dehalococcoidales bacterium
CGTTTCCGGTGAGAATCAGGATATCGTTCTCTACCACCCATGATTCGACATGATGAAGGCCTTTGATATAGTCATGTTCCTGGTCATTAACGGCTTCGTCGGCACAGGCCATCAACGTTTGTATGATTTCTCCGGACAGAGTCAGTGTGTTCTCATCGATTTCGTACCATGTGCCGTAGCTGTTACATCCGCTGTTGCCGACAAGGTACCTGGTGGTGCTGTTGAGGAAGAGGGTTACCTCGACATTTTCGAGCGCCTGACAGGTATTATTTTCCGTGGTGTAAGCGGTCATGACCCAGGTGATTTCTTCGATTGCGTAGACCATTCGCTGCTTCACCATGTTCCAACGGCCGTCCATGATGGCGGAGATAAGGTTTCCCTGCTGGTATTTCAGGACGGCTTCATGGGGGGTGATGACCTGGGCGAGCATCTGGTCTTCACGGTTGCCATATCCGGCCTGGCGGCTGTCAAAGGTGAAGGTCACTATCCATGCACTATCATCTGCTGAATATTCCATGCCGGCCATCACCAGAGTTTCTTCCATGCCGTCGAAAACATAGGTGGAGTCATTTTCCACGAAGCCCCGGCCGATGTTTTCGTAAATCGCCCTGATGTCTGATTCAAGGCTGGTTTTCTGGAATTGTACATCATTGAGTTCGGTTTCAAGCGCGGTTTTCTCCAGTTTCACTGCCTCGAGTTCGGTTTCAAGAGAATCCAGGTTTTCGAGGTCGGCTTCAATCGATTCTATCTCTTCTTCGAGGCTCGCTACCTGGTTTTGCAGGCCGGCAGCCTGAGCGAGCGCCTGGTCACGCTCGGTTATTACCTTGTTATAGTCGGTTTCAGTGATTTTCCCGGAGCATCCGCTCAGTATCAGCGATGCTGTTATGAGCAGAACAGCGGCTGCGGCAGCTATTTTCTTTATCATACGTTCATTTCTCCTTGTTCATATTACTAAAAAAATCGGTTTTAAAGGATTCATCTTTTTTCATTTCATTGGTGCTTGCCTCCTTCGCCGATTTATTCCTTGTTCTACGGTGTAAAACGGATGAAACCGGAAAAGGATAGAACAATCCGGTAAAGTAACGGTAATGACCGGCCGGTGAGTTCATATTACGACAAAAAAAGGCGAGACGGCCGATACTGTTTCTGCTAATCTTAAAAAAAGGGGCGACGGGAAACATGGAATGGCCGGAACGACTCGATGCGGCGGTTGACTACATCGAGAATAATCTGACGGAGAAGATAGATTTCCGGGAAGCGGCAGACCGCGCTTTCTGTTCCGTTTACCATTTTCACCGCATGTTTCTGGCAATCAGCGGCATCACTCCCGGCGAGTATGCCCGGCAGCGGCGCCTGACACTGGCAGGCAGAGACCTGCTTGCCGGCGGGAAGATACTGGATATTGCCGTGAAGTATGGGTACGATTCACCAAGCGCGTTTTCACGGGCTTTCCGTGTCTATCACGGTGCAGTACCGGGGAAAATCAGGAAATCGGACAGGACATTGAAGTCGTATCCCCGGATTATGTTTCACAATGAAATCAGGAGAGGGAATGAAATGGAATACCGGATAATCGAGAAACCGTCTTTTTGCATTCTGGGGAGAAGTACCCGGTTCGGGGTGGCTGACGGCGAATTCAGGAAAAACCGCAGCTCGTTCTGGACGAAATATGTGGCTACCCAGGAATACCGGCGTCTCTGCGAAATGAACGGTGGGCGAGGCGGCCCGGTCACCGGGGCGCCGGTCATGACCGCTTACCTGCCGAACGAAAACGGTACCTGGGACCCGGTTATCAATGTCCTGGGTACAGAGCTGACCGAAACCATGAATACCGGTGAATTCGAGGTCTTTACTGTCCCGGCGGCTGTGTACGCTGAATTCGAGTGCACCCTGAAAACCAGCGCGAAAACGAATAAGCAGATTTACGGCGAGTGGTTCCCGTCGACCGGGTACGAACACGGCGATTCTTCGGATATCGCCCTGTTTTTCCAGGCGCCATGGAACCGCCAGGTGTATGTCCGCTGGTGGATACCGATTATCCGGAAGACCGGATAATCCGTCTTACGTCAGGGCAGGAAACCGGTTAAGAGGTATCTGAACATCTCCAGTCCTCGCTCTCCGTATTGCGGAGGCGGGGATTTTTCGTGATAAAAATCAGCATTGACATACCTGTCACGAGCGAATAAAATGAATACGTTTATTAAGATAAGTTAACGATAAAACACAAAGGTAAAAAGGATAGTTATATATTTTTAACCGGCGTGTCATACTTTCGAGCCTTGAATTAGCCGGAAAGGTCAGAGACTTAACAACTGTTAATAAAAAACAGGACTACCGGGTCTGTAGATATGACCTCTCAGGTAGTAGTTGTGGCGAGTTGAGAACTCTACAATAGCATCAGTACAACAAATCCGGATAATTCTCCTGTATAAGTGAGAAATCAAAAATAGTGATTTACTATGTTTTATTCCAGACGTTCGTCCTCGTTTCGGCGACAGGTCTTTTGTTTCTCTTATTTTTTGTATGGCGTTACCGGTATGCCAGAGGCGCGAAGTCGCTGCTGTTACTGATTTTCAGCACCTTTATCTGGGCGGCGTTCTCTTTCTTCGATACCAACAGTCAAACGGTCGAAGGGAAAATGCTGCTGTTTAAACTCATGCATTTTGGTGTTATGACGATACCGCCGGCCTGGCTGCTTTTCTCCATTAATTACACATCGAGGGAAGGCGGCCTGCGTGGCTGGCCGGTAGTACCTTTTTTTATCTTCCCGATTGCTGTTATGACGATATTGTGGATTCCCGGAGGGAGTGACTACTACATTTCAGCCGCGGGATTAATCCAATCGGGACCGTTTTCTGTTCTGGACAGACATTACGAACCTCTTTTCTGGATTTCGGCCAGCCACAATTATGTTTTAATGATTATCGGTGCGTTCATCCTGATACGGCGCCTGATGAGGCAGGCAGAGACCAGTAAAACAACAATGGTGCTTATTCTTGTGGCAATTTTCCTGCCGCTGGTTTTCGACGTTCTTTCCACTTTTGAGCTGTTCAACCTGCCGGAGAAAGACATCACGCCTGTTTCTTTTGCTTTTTCCGTACTGCTGATTACTCTCGGCCTGGTCCGTTACAAGTTATTTATGGTGGCTCCTTTTGCCCGCGAACATATCATCCGCAGTCTTCGGGATGGGATTCTGGTCATCGATACGGATTTACGTCTGGTAGAAGTGAACTTGGCAGCCATGAGAATACTAAATGTATCAGAGGGAGTAATCGGGAAAAAGATACAGGAAGTTTCCAACATTGATTCTCTGTTTGAACGACTTACTTCGAAAGGATATTTCCTGCTTGTAGTCTCCGCTACCGAATCCGAAGATGAGAAATACATCGAAACGGAACTCACTCCTCTGAACGATGAAAAGGGATACAGCGTCGGCTTGCTGATTTCACTCCATGATATTACGGAACGACAACGAATGCTCGACCGGATACAAACTGAGGATCGGCTGGCGTCGATTGGGAAACTGACCGCCGGAGTGGCTCACGAAATCAATAATCCGCTGGCGGTTATCAAGGGCCTTGCCGAACTGATGATGGATACCGATATCGATGAAGAAATGAAAAACGACATAACAATCATCAACGAGGAAGTGGATAAGGTATCGAAGGTTATCGATAACCTGCTTACCTTTGCCCGGGAACAGGCCGGAGAAAAAAACAGGGTGGATATCAATGCCGTCGTCACCAGAGTGATACGATTGATGTCGTTCGGTGACGACCACGAAGGTATCGAGGTGCTGACCGATTTGTCGCCGTTAATTCCTGCTGTTTTCGGCAATGAAATGCAGTTGCGGCAGGTATTCGTCAACATAATCGCCAATGCCGAGGACTCGATGAGAAATGCGAACGGAAAAGGTAAACTGAACGTTTCGACCGGTGAGTCGGAGGGTAACGTCTGGATTAGAATTACCGATGACGGCCCGGGAATACCCATAAAAGATATCCGGCATATTTTCGACCCGTTTTTTACCACTGACGATAAAAATAACAGTTCAGGCCTGGGATTGAGTATCTGTCACGGGATTATATCGGAACACGGTGGAAAAATCGAAGTAGCCAGCGCCGAGGGAAAAGGCACGACCTTTATTATCAATCTTCCCGCGTACGCGGAGATTGATGAATTCTCCCTGAAAAACGACTTTGCCGAACACGCGTAATCACGGGTGCCTCCGTTCTTTGTTCCCTCTGTTTAATTGACATTCCGTCCGTATCAGGGGTATTCTCAGTACTGAAAATCTAACGGAGGTAACAGGATGAATATTATGGTTTTAGGGGCAAGTGGAATGTTCGGTCGGAAAACAGTTCTGCACATGCTCCAGGATAAGGACATCGACAATGTGGTATCGGTCGATATTGCTCCGCCGCCGGCATGGGCGTTGAAACAGTACGACCCGTGGAAAGAAAAGTTCCACTATGTTCGCGGGACGGTCGCGGATCTCGAAGATATCCTGAACGCGTCGAAACTGATGAAAATCGATGGAATCGTGAACTGGGCATTCGTGATGAGTCTTCAGGACCTTAACAGCAATCCCCGTCTGAGCACCAAAGTCAATGTGTACGGGATGTGTAATGCATTCGAAGCCGCCCGTCTTATCGACGCGAAACGGGTCGTCTACGCCAGTTCGATGACCGTCTACGGGCCGGCCAGCCTGTACGGAGAGGAAATCCCCGAAGACGTTATTCTTTCGCCGAGCAGCTCCTACGCTGTTGCAAAGGTGTACGCGGAGATAATCGCTGCCCAGTATCACAACCAGTACGGCATCAATTTTACCGGCGTACGCCCGACCATCGGCTACGGACACGGCGGTAAATCGCCTGCCCAGTTCTGGTCGGACATGCCCTCGATGGCAGCGATAGGAAAACCGTACCGTTTGGATACCGACGGGAACATGTCCATGTCTCTGGTAACCGCCGATGACCTGGCAATTTTCACCACGATGCTGATGAAAGCCGAATCGTCGCCGAGGCCGGTCTACAACGTGGGGACTCCCCTGGTAAATTTCCGCGACCTGGCGAATGTGGTCAAGAAGTATATCCCGGATGCAGTTATCGAATTCGGTGATAAGCCGTCTCCGATGGCCATGGGAAAACCGTTGAACGTCACCTCGAAAGCCGCGAAAGATGATTTCGGCTTCGAGTGCATGTCACTCGACGAAGGAATAAAGATTCATATCAATGATGCCAGGATGGAAGCAGGCCTTGAACTGCTGAAATTTTAGTATGCTCTGGAACGTGAAAAGGGGACTTCTCTGACAGGTAGTCCCCTTTTTTTCTTTACAGTTTGCCGGCTCGTCTCAGTTTAACCTTGATACGCGCCAGCAGTTCGGCGGAGCGGAAAGGTTTCCGGATATAGTCGTCGGCTCCGAGGTTGATGCTCTTGTTGATGGAGACGGGGTCGGGTACAGCGGTAAGCATGATGACCGGGACTTCTTCATACTCCTGTTTTATCCGGTCGAGTGTCTCGTAGCCGTCCATTTCGGGCATCTTGATATCAAGCATAATCAGGTCGGGGACGATTTCATCGAGTGTCTTTAGTGCCGCTTTTCCACTGTTAGCAACAATAACCTGATACCCTTCTTCGGTGAGAATCCTGTCCAGAACGGTGGTTACCGATACTTCATCATCGACAACCATTATCTTTAACGGTCGTGTTATCATCATCGGTCTCTTTTCGGAGGTTGAATTATCATTGAGTAATAGCCGATATCAGCACAGATATAGTATAACCTTTCAAG
>CAZOGR010000032.1:5894-13216 GCA_964579355.1 uncultured Dehalococcoidales bacterium
TCCCATTTTCCTGACTGGCCGATTTCCAGCGATGAGAGTTTCTCCCCGTCCAGGTACTCAGGAATCCTGTATTTCACAATCCCGTAATTCGGTGTCAGCGTCATGTAATCCGTTACCTCGGTCAGGGTTACGCCGTGGGCGATTCTCATCCCCATTTGCTGTTCTGCATATACCACGCTGTCGGCCCCGATTTTTTCAAGGATACTGCCGTGGAGCTCATCGTTTGCCCGGGCGACGACATACTTTACACCCAGCTTTTTTAAAAGTATGGTGGTCAGAACACTGCTTTCGATATCGGTACCGATGGCGACAACCGCCATATCGAAATTATCAATCCCCAGTTCTTTAAGTACCGTTTCATTTACGGAATCAGCCTGAACGGCGTGAGTTATCTGCGAAGCGATGTTTTTAACGATATCGTCATCTTTGTCGATTGCCAGGACATCATGCCCGTCACCGGCGAGTGTTATCGCCAGGCTTTTACCGAATCGCCCGAGCCCTATTACCGCAATCTGCTTTTTCATGATTCCTCCTGTCGCTAACCGATTCTAATCTGTTCTTCCGGGAACCTGTAAGCCGTCGTTTTCTGTCTCTGGACGAGTGCCAGAACGAGCGTAAGAGGGCCGAGTCTCCCGACGAACATGGTGCCGATAATGATTATTCTACCGGCGACCGTTAATTCCGGTGTGATACCGGTTGACAATCCAACGGTGCCAAAGGCCGAAAATGATTCGAAAAGCAGGTTGAGAAAGCCTGCATTTTCGGTCATGGTTAACAGAAACACGCTCAGGGTAACGATACCGAGCGATACGAGAATAACCGTGACGGCCCGGTATATAAGGACAGTATTGAAACTTCTGCCGAACGCTCCTGCTTTTTCTTTCCCTTTTACCGAACTCCAGGCGGTTGCGACCAGCAGGCCGAACGTATTCACTTTTATCCCCCCGGCGGTCGAACCGGAAGCTCCGCCGATAAACATCAGGAGCATGGTGAGGAACAACGTGCAGTCGGCGCAGGCTCCCATGTCGATAGTACTGAATCCGGCGGTTCTGGCCGTTACCGACTGAAAGAAAGCGTTCAGCGTTTTCTGAGGGAAAGACATTCCATTCAGAGTACCGGTGTCATTCCAACCGGTGACGGCTATCAGAAACATACCGGTCAGCAGCAAAGCACCGGTTGTGACAAGGACGAATTTCGTATCGAGAGAGAAGCGCTTCCACTTTCTCACGCTGAAAACATCCGAAATGACGAGGTAACTGATACCGCCGATAATTATCAGCAGAGCGGTCGTCACGAGTACCAGGGGATTGTTGTTGTAGGGAATCAGGCTCTGAAATCCGCCGAAAAGGTCGAACCCGGCGTTGTTAAAAGCTGAAACGGACTGAAACAGAGCTATCCATATAGCTTTCCCGGAACTGAAATTGGCAGAGAATTGTATCAGGAAGATTATGGCGCCGATAAGTTCGGCAACGATGGTGAATACCGCCATTTTTTTGACCAGAGAAACCAGATTTCCCAGGCGGGACAGTCCCAGCGATTCACTGATAAGGAGTCTTTCCTGGAGTCCGATTCTCCGCCCGAACGCAAGGAGGAAAACAGTGGCGCTGGTCATGAAGCCGAAGCCTCCGACTTGAATGAGAACGAAAATAACTGCCTGTCCGAAGGTACTCCAGTAATCGGCGGTATCGACGACAACAAGACCGGTAACACAAACCGCCGAAGTGGCGGTAAAAAAGGCATCGATAAAGCTCGTGGCATTACCTGATTTCGACGATATCGGAAGAAATAACAGGAGAGTACCGATAAGAATGAGTCCGGCAAATCCATAGAGGAGGATAAGGGAAGACGACCATGTGGTGCGGACGGACGGATTTTTCGGGAGAAGAATGTGCCATGGCCGTATCCGGTGCGGGATGGTGAAGAATAATTTTTTTCGGGATTTTCGTGGTTGATTCCGCATGTATCGTTTCTTCCTCTTTGGTACCCGGACCGGAAGACAATACCTTAACTCGGTATAGTGGCATTACCACTTCAGGTTACAATGTCCCGGACAGACTTGATATCCATGCCGTTTATTTCGACGGTCTTCAGCCGGGAAGACATTCCCCGGGTAATGGTGATGCGGCTTTTCGCTATGCCGAGGGCATCAGCCAGGACATCGACGACGGCGGAGTTTGCTTTGCCTTTTTCAGGGCGGGTCGTTACTTTGATATTCAATATCCCGTCCCTGAATCCGGTAATTTCGTTTCTCGAGGCGCCCGGATGCACCTTGATATCCAGTTTTAACGATTCCTGGCTCATTTACTTAATCAGGGCGCTGATTTCCTTGAATTTTTCATGGCTGGCGGTGCCGAGCAGTTCGAAGAGAATCATCTCGGTATTGGTCATCCTGATTCCTTCAGTTTCCATCCGGCGAATGGCGGCATTTTTACTTTCGCGGGTTCTTGATGACAGACAGTCGGTGACCACCTGGATGTTGCCCTGGCGAAGGTCCATGGCTGTCTGGTAGACGCAAATGTGCGCTTCGATGCCGGTGATGAGTATCTGAAAGCGGCTCTCTTTCTTCAGTTTCGTCAGCATATCGGTGATGTTCGTTTCCCTGGCGCAACTGAAAGCCATTTTTTCAAGAGGCTTGACTCCGGGAAGCAACCCGGCCAGGTCAGGGATGGTTCGACCCAGGCCGGCGGGATTCTGCTCGGTAACGATGACAGGAATACCGAGCGCCTTTGCGCCTTTGATAAGCCTGGCATTATTTACTGCCAGAGCTTCCTTTTCGTGCATGACATTGAAGAGTTTTTCCTGGATATCCACCACCAGAAGAACGGTATACTCCGGTCTGAACATAGGTTTCACCTTCCGAACTAGTACTTTTTTTTATTATGCCACAACAGGGGAAAATAGTCTTGTGTTTTTCGGTTTTACGATTAGTCGGAAGAGGGATGAGCTGAGGAGGAAAGAAAAGGCCGGGCGTTCTGAAATGCCCGGCCTTTAATCCAGTATGGAGACTACATCTTGATGATGCTGCGGAGAGCTTCACCGGTGCGCAGTTTGGCGACAGCGGTGTTGATTTCATCGAGAGGATACTCAGCGCTGACGAGACTGTCAAGTTCAAGCCGTCCGGCCTGGTAAAGACGGATGTAGTTGGGGATGTCGACGATGATATTCGAACCGCCCATCATCGGGCTGATGAATTTTCTCGAGACACCGAAGCCCTGCATCGAGCGCATCCATTCGATATCTTTCATAGTTTCAGGAGTCATGCCGCCGAGGGAGACTTTACAGACGGTCCCGGTGGGGCTGCACATATCGAGCGCCAGTTTGTTGAGGGCGTTGCTGGCGGTGGTAGCAGTGATGAACACATAGTCGGCGCCTTTGCCTTTGGTCAGGTCTTTTACGGCCTGAATCGGTTCGACATTTTTCGAGTTGATGGTGTGGGTGGCGCCGAATTTCCTGGCAGCTTCAAGCCTGTTATCGAGAATATCGATGGCGATAACCGGGCAGGCTCCCAGGAAGAACGAACCCTGGATGGCGTTGATACCGACGCTGCCGGTTCCGATGATGGCGGCGCTGGAGAACGGTTTGACACCGGCGGTGATAGCTGAACCGAAGCCGCTGATGACGGCGCAGGAAATGAGGCAGGCCTTTTCAGGGGCAATCTCTTCGGTTATTTTAACGTTGGCCGATTCATCGATGAGAACGTATTCGGCAAATCCGCCGACGGTTCCTGCCAGCGTGGATACCGGCTCACCCTTGCTGTTAGAGCGTCCGGGCTGCCTCATCATGGATGACATCATGCCCTGATTGGTACAATTCGAGCGGCGTCCGGCGAGACATTCGTCGCAGAAACCGCAACCGACCGTTGAAGTGGTGCAGCAGACATAGTCGCCTTCCTTAAGTCGGGTAAGTCCCGCTCCTGCTTTAGCCACCCGTCCGACGGTCTCATGTCCGGCAATACCAGGTAATTTTCCCGGGACGTCGCCATCGATACCGTGGATGTCGCTCTGACAGACTGCTGTCGCATCTACTTTGATTAATACTTCACCCGGCCTGGGATCGATAAAGTTAATCTCTTCAATCTCCAGCGGTTTGCCGGGTGCGTTGCACACAGCTGCTCTTCCCTTCATAGTTCTTTCCCTTTCTTAAATTAAATCGAATTCGTATACAAAATATACGTTTCAATTATTAAAGAGGAAATTACGGAAATAATCAAGAGGTATTTTAGTATCAAATATTTCTTTACCATATCCGAAAAAACTTAACACAAAATTATTAAGAATTATCACAATGAATATTGACTAAAGTGAGTAGTAAAATTATAATAAGAAAAGAGGTTGATTATGGCAGCGAAAGATTACTACAAGGTACTCGGAATCAAGCGGGATGCAAGTGAATCTGAAGTCAAGCAGGCGTACCGTAAGCTTGCCCGCAAACATCACCCGGATGTCAATCCAGGTGATAAGACGGCCGAGTCGAAGTTCAAGGAAATAAACGAAGCCTACGAGATTCTCTCCGATAAAGACAAGCGGAAAAAATATGACCAGTACGGTGACCAGTGGCAGTTTGCCGATCAGTTTGCCAAAGCCGGCGGCGGACAGAATATCCGGTGGGATTTCGGCGGAAGCGGAAGCCAGGGGATTAACTTCGAGGGCGAGGACCTGGACGATATCCTCGGCGGGTTATTCGGCAGGGGTGGTATGGGTGGCTTCAGCCGGAGACAGCGTCCCAGCAAAGGCCGGGATATCGAGCATCCGGTAGAAGTTACCCTCGAAGAAGCCTTTAACGGGACGAACCGGGTACTCAGTATCGAAAGCCGGGAAGCCTGCCCGAGCTGCGGCGGTACCGGTCGTATACAGAACGCGGTTTGCTCCGCCTGTATGGGTTCAGGAATGACAGCCGGAATGAAACGTATCGAAGTAAAAATACCGGCCGGGGTAAAAACCGGTTCCCGGGTACGCATTTCGGGAAAAGGTGAAGCCGGACATGCGGGAGGAACCCCCGGGGACCTGTTTCTGAATGTCACAGTCAGGCCTCATGCAACCTTCGAGAGAAAAGGCGATAATATTCACGTTGATGTTCCCGTACCGTTGACTGTAGCGGTTCTCGGCGGCGAAGCACACGTACCGACGCTGAAAGGCACCAGGCTTGCCTTGAAGATACCCGAAGCGACGCAGAACGGACGGGAATTCCGTCTCAAGCAGCAGGGCATGCCCGAACTGGGAGGCGGGTCGCGGGGAGATTTGATTGCCAGAGTCAAGGTCGTGCTGCCGGAGAATCTGAGCGAAGATGAAAAGAATTTGTTCAGGCAGCTTGCAGCTTTACGTCCTCAAGATTAGAAACAGGGGTGGAGAATGAGTTCGACGGAACGAGAGCCGCGATATGTCATTAGTGTTGCAGCCAGGATGCTGGGCGTGCGGACGTATACCTTGCGGTACTATGAAAAGATTGGCATAATAGAGCCGTCCCGCTCCGAAGGTAATATACGCCTGTATTCGGATAAGGATATTGCGGAACTGAAGCAGATGATTACTCTCATGGATGACCTCGGTATCAATATTGCCGGAGCGGAAGTAATCATGCGACTGGCGAGACGGATAACCGAACTTCAGGAACGGGTAGAAAGACTGGAAACGGAAAATCATCGATTGAAACAGGCGAATCGATAGCGATTACCTGTTAAAAATTTCTGGTTGGTGGCTGTAGAGTGAACGAACATATATCGGTCGAAGAAGAAGTCCGACAACTTGCCGTGAAATTATTTTCCCGGGATACCGGAATAAAGAACGGATTCGAATCGAGGCTTCTTGACATGTATACCAGGGCCGAGAAGAGTCAGTTTTTGCTGATTCATAATCCCGGTGGATGGGGAAGTACCCGAATAGACCATCTTCTCCAGTGGGAAAGAAGCATCATCGTCGGCGTTGACAGTACCATAACGAAGATGGGATGCAAAGGCGAGTTAATCCAGTATTTCCGCTCGAAAACCGGCACCAGAGCGGTAATACACGATATACGCGAACAGATGAAATTTTTCGCCAACAAAGCGAGAATCATGGCGGAAGAACTGAAATTTGTTACCAGCCATATTAAGGACGTAAAAATCGTCCTGATTGGGGTCAGCCAGGGAGCGGCTTTCAGCAACGCTGTCCAGCAGTATCTCGACGGCGAAGACCGGGTTTTCAGTATCGAAATTGGTACCCCTTTCTTTTACAAATCCAAAAGGAAGATTACCGAAAGAACCCTGACCCTGGACGGTAACGGCCTGATGCCGGATGCTCTGATGGAATGGAATGTGCCGATAATCCTGAAAACCTATTTCGGAGCACCTTTCCGCTGGCTGAGATACCGGATGAAGGGAAAACCGGAAAAATTTACCTATTGTATAAATGTTCCCGGTCATGATTATAACTGGGACTATCCCGAAGTCCAGGGACAGATAGAAGAATTCCTGAGAACGAGATTCGGACAGAAAGGTGATGCGGAGGTGGGAATACAATGAAACAGGAGAAATTTACCGAACAGGCACAGGAGGCGATGGCCCTCTCCCAGAAAATTGTGCAGGATTACAAGCATAATCAGTGGGATGTCGAGCATATACTGCTGGCCTTATTGCAGCAGGAGCGCGGGCTTGTGGTTGACATAATGAACGAACTCGGGGCTGATGTCGCCGGAATCAAACGGAACATAGAAGGGGTTCTCAGCCGGTTTCCGAAGGTTGCCTACCAGACGGGGCAGATTTACGCTACTCCCCGGGTAGGGGAGCTGTTTAAAAACGCGGAAGCCGAGGCTGACCGGCTGAAGGATGAGTTTGTCGGCACCGAGCACCTGCTGATAGCGATTATGCTCGATGAGAAGGGCGATGCTACCCGGATACTGAAGCGGGCGGGTGTCGATCAGGAAAAAGTCTATAAAGCGCTTGAGAAGATACGGGGCGGCCATCGGGTAACGGATTCCCGGGCGGAGAGTAAATACCGCTCGCTACAGAAATACGGTCGCGACCTTACCGAACTGGCAAGGCAGGGGAAACTCGACCCGGTTATCGGCCGGGACGAGGAAATAAAACGTGTGATGCAGGTACTTACCCGACGAACGAAAAATAATCCGGTCGTTGTCGGTGAAGCCGGCGTCGGTAAAACGGCTATCGCCGAAGGGCTGGCGCAAAAAATAGCTGCCGATGATGTTCCTGATTCTTTGAAAGGCCGCACCATCATGGCGCTCGATATGGGCAGCCTGGTGGCAGGCGCGAAGTTCCGGGGCGAATTCGAGGAACGCCTGAAAGCGGTCATGGACGAAGTCCGCGAAGCCCAGGGCGATGTGATTCTGTT
>CAZOGR010000033.1:0-13160 GCA_964579355.1 uncultured Dehalococcoidales bacterium
TTCGATACCCTCGAGTACCTGAAACGGGGCGGCCGCATCGGGAAAGCCCAGGCGTTCCTGGGAGCAGCCCTGAAGATTAACCCGCTCATCACCCTGAGAAACGGGGTGGTCGAACCTGCCGGCCGGGCACGGTCCCGGAAAAAAGCCGTTCAGCGGCTGGTCGATTTTGTCAAAAGCTATTCGAGCATCGAACGAATCGCCGTTGAGGACACCGCCTGTGCCGGAGAAGCCGATGAACTGGCGGCACGCCTTGCTGAAATAGCTCCGGGAATAAGGATACTCCGCTCGAAGATGACTCCGGCAATCGGCACCCATACCGGCCCCGGTTTGCTCGTCGCCGCCGTCATGGGAAAAAAAGCCGGCGAATAACGTTCCCGGCAACACCGTTATTTAGTAAACCGTGAATTGGCAGATACCCTCTTGACAACGCAACATATATTCATTATCGTAGTAGATACCTAGAATAACTAGGTATTGAGCGGGAGAGGGTATATCCGCATGGCGAAAGTACGGATTGTTACCGATACGGTGTCCTGTCTCGAAAAAGAAATCGTGGAACGCTACGATATAAAAATAGTGCCGATTTTGTTTCGAATCAACGGCAGGCCGTACCGCGACATGGTGGATATCACCCCGGGTGAATTCTGGCAAATATTTCCCGGTGTCCGGGAATTCAGCACAGCCGCTCCCGCCCCGGCGGACTATCTGAGGGTTTTCGAGGAACTCGGCACGGAGACTGACAGCATTGCCTGCGTCTTCGTTTCCCGGTTGTTGAGCGCAACCTACGAATCGGCTCTCCAGGCGAGGGATATGTTCCGACGCGGCCACCCCGGCATTGCCGTCGAAGTAATTGACAGCCGTACCGCTTCGGGAGCAGAAGGATTTGTCGCTCTGGAAATGGCCCGGGCCGCTGAATCAGGAAAGAATCTCGCTGATGTGGTAAAGGTAGCCGAAGAAACCATACCCCGGGTCAGGTTAGTCACCATGCTCGATACCCTGAAGCTGCTCATCAGAACCGGACGGGCACCAAAAACGGCTTACATGGGAGAGCTGTTCCAGGTTAAACCGATTATCGGCATGTTGAATAACACCGGCGAGGTGGAAAACATCGGCCGCGCCCGCGGCACGGAAAAAGCCATGCTGAAAATGGTCGAACTGATGGAGCCGTATATAGATGGAAAGCAGGCGGTACGGACCAATATTCACTACAGTACCTCGGTTGAAAACGGAGAAAAACTGAAGCAGATGGTCGTCGAACGGTTCAATCCGGAAGAAGTGTATTTCACGCCGTTTTCTCCCCTGATGGGGGGAGCGGTCGGGCCGGTGCTCTCGGTTTCTTTTTACTCGTAAATGCCGGACGGAAAAAATAAAAGCGGGGAACGATGAACGCCAAAGCGGTACTTGACGGACATGACTTGAAAGAGATGTTTACTGCCGGGGCCGACTGGCTTGAACAGTTATTGCCGGACTTGAATGCCCTGAACGTATTTCCGGTACCTGACGGCGATACCGGTACCAACATGGTCTTCACCATGAGAGCCAGCCTCGACGCGGCGGCGAATGCTGACGGCAGCGTCAAGGCGGTTGCCCAGGCAATCGACCGCGGCGCCCTGATGGGAGCGCGCGGCAACAGCGGCGTGATACTTTCCCAGATATTGCACGGCATTGCCGAGGGTGTCAAAGACAAAGATACCATCGATGCCGTTGATTTTGCCCGGGCTTTGCAGAAAGCCTCGGAAACGGCCTATTCGGCCTTGAGCAATCCGGTCGAGGGAACGATACTCACCGTGGTGAGAGAGGCGGCGGCTGCCGCTCAGAAAGCGACCCTGAACACCGGGGCTTCGTTCGTTTCGGTGGTGACCGCCGCCGTTCACAGCGCCCGGGCGTCCGTCATGGAAACGCCGAACCTGCTGCCCGTTCTCAAGGAAGCCGGAGTGGTGGATGCAGGAGGGCATGGTTTCTATACCTTCCTCGAAGGCGCTCTCCATCAACTCAGCGGTACCATGAAGGACCATAAACCCGAACTTCTGTCCCGGGGCAGGCCGGTCATCGCCGACGAGGTTGAGACTCCCCATGAGGAGTTTTTCGGATTCTGTACTCAGTTCATGATTGAGGGAGAGAACCTGGACGTCAGAGAGGTACGCTCAGTCCTTGAAAACCTCGGTGAATCGCTGATTGTCATCGGCGATAAAAACCTTCTCAGAGTGCATATTCACGCCCTCGATACCCGGCCGGTCATGGAAACCGCCGCTTCGTTCGGTTCGATTGTCGATATCGATATTCGCGATATGGACGAACAGCACCAGGATTTCCTGATGATAAAGCAGAACAAAGCCTCGAAGAACAGTACCGCTGTCATTGCCGTGGTCAACGGCACCGGCCTGGTCAATGTCTTCGCCGACCTCGGAGCCGCAGCCATCGTCCCCGGCGGTCAGACGATGAACCCCAGCACCATGGATATTCTCCAGACCGTCGAGAAACTCGATTCCGAAAATATCATCATTCTGCCGAACAACAAGAACGTCGTTGCCACGGCTAATCTGATTACCTCACTGACGGAAAAGAATATCTGTATCATCCCGACGAAGACAATACCGCAGGGAATCGCTGCTCTTGTGGAATATGTACCCGAAGCGGATTACGAGACGAATAAAGAACGGATGTTGCTCGATTTTTCGGCGGTAAAGACACTCGAAATCACCCGGGCAGTCAGCTCCGCGAAGATAAACGGCCTCGTTATCCGGCAGGGCGAATTTATCGGCTTGATTGATAGCAACCTGCTTGCCGCCGGGAATTCCGCCGAAGAAGTGGTTCGCAGGCTTCTCGACGATATCGACGTCTCCGGCTCCGAATTAATTACCGTTTATTATGGAAAAGATACTGATAAACACCACGCGGAGATTATCGGTAATCTCATCTCCGAACGCTGTCCGGAAGCGGAACTCGGCATTGTTAACGGTGAGCAACCTCACTATTATTACATTATCTCAGTCGAATAATAGTTAACGGCATTAACTTTTAACTTTCATCGGACGTACCGCGCTCTTTTGTTTCTCTTTGTCGATAACAGGGCAGTTGACATCTGTAAATTTTCATGTCATTATTATAGCGTTAATAGAACGCAATACGAATTCTTTAACATACTGAACCAGAAGTATTCAGGCATTCATTAACAGCAGTAACGAATCCGGATAATTCTCATCGGAGGTGGCAAAGTGAGCAATACCCCAACCTCCAGTCTGGTCGATGAAATAGCCCGCATTCCCGGAGGGGAAGGCATTCGCCTCTGTATCCAGTGCGGCACCTGTACCGCTTCCTGCCCGAATTCTGACCGCATGGAGCACTCCCCCTCTCACCTTATTGCCCTGGCACGGGCGGATATGAGATACGAGGTTTTCTCCAGCAACGGCATGTGGATGTGCCTTTCCTGCTACCTCTGCTCGGTGCGCTGTCCCCGCGATATCGATATCTGCCGCCTGATGCATGTCTTCGAAGGCTTTTCCGCCCGTTACCGGATGAGCAGTAAACATACTACCACCCCGGTCATGTACCGGGTCTTCAACCGGTTCGTCACCGGACAGGGCAGAATCTCCGAACTGTGGATGATGGTGCTGTACTATTTCAGCTCCGTCAAAGGTCTGCTGAAAGCTGTTACCCGTCTGCCCCTGGCTATCAGTCTGTTTACCCATGAGCGCATTTCGCTTAAAATGCACAAATTAAACCCGGAAGCGCTTCAGCAGCTCCGGAAAATTGTCGCTCAAGCCGAGGCTTCAGGAGATGGTGTATGAAAGACTATTCTTATTTTCCCGGCTGCTGCCTTTCCGGAGAAGGGTACGGTAAGGCTTACGAATGGTCGATGACAGCGGTAAACCGTCTGCTGGGACTCAGCTTTAACGAGATTCCCGGCTGGAATTGCTGCGGTACCGTTCCCTATGACACGATTCACGACGAAGCCTCATTCGCTCTCAGCGCCCGTAACCTCTCCCTGGCGGAAAAAATGGAAGGGGATATGGTCGCTCCGTGCAGTTCCTGCTATGTTTTTATGTCCCGCGCCAACGAATACATAAAAAAATACCCCAAGGTACGGAATGAAGTTAATGAAGCTCTGAAAGCCGGCGGCCTCGAGTATCACGGTACCGTCCGGGTTCGGAAAGCCCTCGATATCTACGTTAACGATGTCGGCTACGACCTGATAGCTTCGAAGGTAACGAAACCTCTTACCGGCCTGAAGGTCGCCTGCTACTACGGCTGCCAGGAAGTTCGCCCGTCTTTCGGTTTCGACCACCCTGAAATGCCGGATTCAATGGATAAACTGGTCAAAGCTCTTGGCGCCGAACCGGTTTATTTTCCCCTGAAAAGCCGCTGCTGCGGCGGCTCGCTGATTATCTCCGAAGAAGGCGCTTCCCTCGACCTCATCGAAAAGCTCCTGGCGAATGCTACCGAAAACGGGGCCGATATCATGATTACCGGCTGCCCGTTGTGCCAGTTGAATGTCGATGCCTATCAACCCCTCGTCAATAAAAAATTCAAAACGAATTACCGGATGCCAATTCTCTTCTTCACCCAGCTGATGGGATTAGCATACGGTATATCTGCGAAAGAGCTCGGGTTGAAAACCTGCGTCATCAACCCGAAAAAAGCTCTCGCCGGATTCATGTAAGGAGAGCCGCGATATGGAATGTAAAATCGGAGTTTACGTCTGCCATTGCGGCAGTAACATTGCCGGTATCGTTGACTGCTCCGTCGTTTCCGACTACGCGAAAACGTTACCCAATGTGGCGGTAGCGCGTGACTTTAAGTACATGTGCTCCGAACCCGGTCAAAACCTGATTAAAGACGACATAAAAGAACTCGGGTTGAATCGGGTAGTAGTCGCCTCCTGTTCGCCGCGCATGCACGAACCGACATTTCGCCGGGTCTGCCAGGACGCCGGCTTGAACCAGTACCTCTTCGAGATGGCCAATATCCGGGAACATTGCTCCTGGGTGCATACCGATAAAGCGATGGCTACCGAAAAGGCCAAAGCCCTGGTAGCCGCCGCCGTCCGGCGAGTCGCTCACCAGGAACCGCTGGAGACGAAGGAAGTCCCCATGAACCCGAATACACTCGTTATCGGCGGGGGAGTTGCCGGAATTCAGGCAGCCCTGGAAATAGCCGATTCCGGCCACAGGGTATACATGCTCGAAAAAGACCCGAGTATCGGCGGCCACATGGCGATGTTCGATAAAACTTTCCCCACCCTCGACTGCGCCGCCTGTATCCTGACCCCGAAAATGACCAGCGTCGGCCAGCATCCGAATATCGAACTGCTGGCGTTCAGCGAACTGGAAGAAGTCTCCGGGTATATCGGTAACTTCAAAGCGAAAATCAGGAAAAAGGCCCGCTATATCGATACGACAAAATGTACCGGCTGCGGACGCTGCTTCGAGCTTTGCCCCACCTCCGTTCCCGACGAGTTCGATTGCGGCATGAGCCAGCGGAAGGCTATCTATATCGCCTCGCCCTACGCGGTACCCAACAAGGCGATTATCGATTCGGAGAGGTGCCTCCACCTGAAAGGAAAGCAGTCAGGAAAAGATGTCTGCCGCCTCTGCCAGAAAGGCAATGAAAAGAAGGGTATTCCGGGGTGCGAGGCCGAAGCAATCGACTTTAACCAGCAGGATGAAATCGTCGAAGTGGAAATCGGCAATATCATCGTCGCCACCGGCTTCCAGCAGTTCGACCCGTCTCCCATTACCCAGTTCGGCTACGGGACGCTCGATAATGTCGTCACCGGCCTTGAATTCGAAAGACTGACCAATGCTTCCGGCCCGACCGGCGGTAACATTATCATGAAAAACGGTAAGGCGCCCGAAAGCGTTGCCGTTCTCCACTGTGTCGGCAGCCGTGATGTCAATTTCCACAAGTACTGCTCGCGGGTATGCTGCATGTACTCGCTGAAGTTTACCCACCTGCTCCGGGAAAAACTGCCGAACGCCCGCGTCTATCAGCTCTATATCGATATGCGCTGCGCCGGTCCCGGTTACGAGGAGTTCTACGAACGCCTCCAGGAAGAAGGGGTGAATTTCATACGCGGTAAGGCAGGCGAAGTCACTAATATCGCCGAATCTTCGGCAGAGAAAGAAAAGCTTGTCGTGCTTGTCGAGGATACCCTGATACGCCACAAGCGCCGACTGCCGGTCGATATGGTTATCCTGAGCAGCGCTCTGGAACCGCGGGCTGATACGGAACAGATGGCGAGAATCCTGTCCCTGAGCCGGAAAGCTGACGGATTTTTCCTCGAGAAACACCCCAAGCTTGACCCGGTTGCCACGACCACCGATGGCGTCTATGTCGTCGGTTGCTGCCAGAGTCCGAAAGATATCCCGGACACGGTCGCCCAGGCTTCTGCGGCGGCGGCACGGGTACTGGCTCTCATCAGTAAAGGGAAAGTGGAAATCGAAGCGGCAGTCGCTCATATCGACGAAGAAAAGTGCGCCGGTTGTAAAATCTGTATCGATCTCTGCCCTTATAAAGCAATCAGTTTTGACGACGAAAAGAAAGTCTCCCGGGTGAACGAAGCCCTCTGCAAAGGCTGCGGTACGTGCGTGGCGGCTTGTCCGTCAGGAGCTATCGAAGGGCGCCATTTCACCACTGACGAAATAATGGCGGAAATCGAGGGGGTGCTGTTATGAGCTTCGAACCGAAAATCGTCGGCATTCTCTGCAACTGGTGCTCCTACACCGGAGCCGATCTTGCCGGGACGTCGCGGAAAAAATATGCTCCCAATGTCCGGATTGTTCGGGTGATGTGTTCGGGGCGCGTCGAACCTCAGTTTGTCCTGAAAGCCTTTCAGAAGGGGGCTGACGGAGTGCTCATCTGCGGCTGCCATCCCGGCGACTGCCATTACCAGGACGGGAATAAAAAGACGGCCCGCCGTATTCCGCTCCTGAAAAAAATGCTGGCGCAGTTCGGCATCGAGGATGAACGGGTACACCTCGACTGGGTATCCGCTTCCGAGGGCGACCGCTTTGCTACGCTCGTCAACGAGATGACGGAGAAGATTCGCCAGCTCGGACCGTTTAATCCGAACGGAGGTACTCCTGATGACTAAACCGAAACTGGCTCTCTACTGGGCGGCTTCCTGTGGCGGCTGCGACATTGCCGTACTCGATACCAACGAGAAGATACTCGATATCGCTAACCTGTGCGATATCGTTCTCTGGCCGGTAGCGGCTGATTTCAAATACCACCATATCAGGGAAATGGCCGATAGCGAAATCGATTTATGCCTCTTCAACGGAGCGGTCCGGAATTCGGAACAGGACGAACTGGCCCGGTTGCTGCGCGAGAAATCGAAAGTCATGGTTGCTTTCGGAGCCTGTGCCTGCCTCGGCGGTATTCCTGCCCTGGCGAATTTTACCAACCGTGAGGAGATACTCCGGCGGGCCTACCTCGAGATTCCTTCGAACGACAACCCGCAGAAGGTATTGCCGCAAACCCATGTCACCGTACCGGAAGGCGAGCTGGAATTACCCGAACTGCATAATGACGTAAAATCGCTGGCCCAGGTGGTTCCGGTCGATTACTTCGTCCCCGGTTGCCCTCCCCCGGTTGACTTGATTCTGAAACTAATCGACCTTTATGCCTCGAACAGCCTGCCTGAGAAAGGAGCTGTCCTGGCTTCCGGTAAAACCTGCTGCGATGACTGCGACCGGATTAAGGAACACAAGATTGTCACTCGTTTCTACCGCCCCCATGAAATCGTTCCCGACCCGAAACGGTGCCTGCTCGAACAGGGTATTATCTGTATGGGGCCGGCCACACGGGGAGGCTGCGGGATGGGTTGTGTGAATGCCAACATGCCCTGTCGGGGCTGCTTCGGACCGCCGGACGGCATTCTCGACCAGGGCGCGGCGATGCTGAGCGCTATCGCCTCGATTTACCAGGGCGAGACGCCGGAAGAAATCGAACAGATGCTGGCCGAGATTGTCGACCCGGCCGGAACCTTCTACCGTTTCGGTATGGCCGAATCGATGTTAAAGAGAAAACGACCCGCGAAGGAAAACAATCATGGTTAAAATCAGTATCGACCCGATTACCCGGCTGGAAGGCCACGGGAAAATAGAAGTATTCCTGAACGACGCCGGCGATGTCGAAAACGCCTATCTCCAGATACCGGAACTGCGCGGCTTCGAAAAATTCTGTGAAGGCCGCCCGGTCGAGGAACTGCCCCGTATCGTTCCCCGTATCTGCGGGGTCTGCCCTGGCGCCCACCATATGGCTTCGGCAAAAACGGCCGACGCTGTCTACCATGTCGACCCTCCTTCAGCCGCGAAAAAACTTCGCGAACTTTTTTACTGCGCTCATATTATCCATTCGCACGTCGCCTGTTTTTACGCCCTGTCAGCGCCTGATTTCGTGCTTGGCCCGACGAGCGACCCGGCTCAGCGGAATATCCTCGGCGTTATCGGCAAGGTCGGCCTGGAAATCGGCGGCGAGGTTATCAAACACCGCGCCTATGCCCAGCAGATTCAGACGGTCATCGGCGGCAAAGCTACCCACCCCGTCTGCGGCCTTCCCGGCGGTATGAGTAAACCGATTACCGAAGAAGACCGGCAGGATTTCGAAGCGAAAGCTAAATCGCTGATTGAGTTTTCCCGGCTCAGTCTCAAGCTGTTCAACGACCTGATACTTGAAAACAAGGAATACCTCGAACTGGTAACCGGCGATATCTATACCATGAAAAGCTATTACATGGGTCTGGTAGACGATAATAACAGGTTCAATTTCTACGACGGCAAGCTCCGCCTCGTCGATGAGGACGGAAAAGAAGTGGCGAAATTCGCTGCCTCCGAATACCTCGACTATATCTCGGAACATACCGAGCCATGGTCCTATCTGAAATTCCCCTTCCTGAAAAAAGTCGGCTGGAAAGGCTTCACCGAGGGGAAGGACAGCGGCGTCTACCGGGTCAGTTGCCTGGCCCGTCTCAATGCCGCCGTCGGCATGGCGACGCCCCTTGCTCAGGAAGAATATGAGAGAATGTACAGCCTGCTTGGCGGCAAACCGGTGCACGCTACCATGGCTTTTCACTGGGCGCGACTGATTGAGATTCTCTATGCTTCCGAACGCATTCTCGAACTCTGCCGGGATGAAGAAATCACCAGCCCGAACGTCCGTACCATCCCCACGGCGGTACCGGACGAGGGTATCGGCGTCGTCGAGGCGCCCCGCGGCTTGCTTATTCACCACTATAAGACCGACAGCAACGGCATCATCGAGAAAGTGAATATGATAGTCGCTTCCGCCCATAACTATTCGGCCATGAATATGTCCATTACAAAAGCCGCGCGGGGGCTGATAAAGAAAAATACGGACGTTTCCGAAGGCCTGCTGAACATGGTCGAAATGGCCTTCCGTGCCTACGACCCGTGCATGGGCTGCGCTACCCACGTCCTTCCCGGTCAGATGCCCCTCGAAGTGGTCTTTCGCGACCGGAACGGCAATCAGGTCGACCGCCTGACCCGCGGGATATAACGGCGGAATTCCCATGAAAATCCTGGTTCTGGGCATTGGGAACCCGATTTTATGCGATGATGGGGTGGGTATCCGGGTCGCTGAGGAAATCCGCAAAAGAAACTGGCGCAGTGACGTTACCGTCCTCGATGCCGGTGTCGGCGGCCTCGAACTGCTCGATTTGCTGGTCGGATTCGATAGAGCGTATATCATCGACGCCATTAAAACGATGAACGGAAAGCCGGGTGATATCTACCGCCTTTCGAGTGATGATTTCAACGCTACCCGCTACGCAACCTCGCCTCATTCCCTGAATTTCGCTACCGCTCTCGAACTCGGTAAAAAGCTCAACATGCCGCTGCCGTCGAAAATTGATATTTTCGCTGTCGAGGTTATCGATACCCTCAACTTCAGCGAAGAATGTACCCCGGATGTCCATAACGCTGTTCTGCCCTGTGCGGAGATGGTTCTGAGCGCTCTCGAAACCGACCAGGCGGAATAAACTGCCTTTCGTTGGTCTTTCGGCTTTTTGCATTTCGTGAAAAATAGTCCATTTTCCAGTTTGATTTTCCAGAGAAAAGTTCGGTACTATTAACGCAAGATTTGCCTGTCATGCTCGAATGTGAAGAGAAGAACGGAGGAAACAATGGACCTGAAGCTGGAAGGAAAAACGGCCCTCGTCACCGGAGTCGGCAGCCAGGTAGGGTTTGGCAAAGGCATTGCCGGGTACCTGGCAAAGGAGGGGTGTGACATTATTGCGGTGGACCGTGACCTCGCAGGGGCGAAACAAACGGCCTCTGAAATCGAATCGCTCGGACGCAAGGTTATCGTTATTAAAGCGGACATTTCCGATAATTCCCAGGTTGAAAAAATGGTTGCCGAAGCGCTGGCTGCTTTCGGAAAAATCGATATTCTCGTCAATAACGCCGGCGCCGGTACCGTCCTGAAACCGTTTATCGAAATGACCCGCGAAGAGTGGGACAAGCCGATTCAGACCAACCTTTACGGCACGCTCAACGTCACCCGGGCGGTTATTCCTCACATGATTTCCCGCCGGTACGGCCGGATAATCAATATCACCGGCGGGCAGGGCATGCCGACTATCAGCCTCTACGGGGCCTCGAAAGCGGGTATTACTTCATTCACAAAATCGCTTGCTTCAGAACTTATCGAGTCCGGCATCGTCGTCAACGGCATTCATCCCGGCCTCGGGAATACCGGCCTCAATATCGGCGGCAGGGGCGGCCGGATTCTGACCGATGAGGAGGTGGCGGCGGCCTCGAAGAACTTCGGCACAGGCCGGTTCTGTACCGGCGAGGATATCGGCCCCCTTGTTGCCTTCCTCGTCTCGGATGTTTGCAGCTACCTGGTCGGCGAAGTTATCAACATGGGTGCCGGCTCTCCGAAAGCATTTTTCCCGTAAATCAAATGGCGAAAGATAAGAATTAAGGAATGGGGGTAAAGCAATGAGTATCGAACAGTCTCTTAAAGAACACGCGAAAACGATTGGTATGGATTTATGCGGGATTGCCCCGGTATCGAGATTCGAAGGCGCTCCCGAGGGAACCCACCCCGCCGATTTTCTCCCCGGGTGTAAATCGGTGGTGGTTGTCGGCGTTCGCCTGCTCGACGGCGCTGTCCAGACAGTCATGAGAAATTTCGAAGACGGCAATAAGCGGGCACAGGGAATCTACGGCACTTATGGCTATATCATCGCCCCGAATTTTCACCTGCTCTATTCGGTTTACGATATTGCTCAGTATATCGAGAGGAAAACCGGCGAGGCTGCAACACCAACCCAGGTCGGGCCGTTCGCAGCCGGTATGTCGATAAGCCAGCGCCACGCCGCTATTGCCGCCGGACTGGGCGAAATGGGCTGGCTGGGTATTGTCCTGACCCCGCAATACGGGCCGCGGAACCGGTTCGGAGCGGTTCTCACTACCGCTGAACTCGAACCCGACCCGATGTATAGCGGGGAGCACCTTTGCGACCCGGCGAAATGCAATATCTGTACTACAGTCTGCCCGACCGGCGCCATAAGCCGCTATGGGGAAGGGCCGTTCAGACGGGTCGCTTTCAAGGACGGGAACGGTGAAAAGGTCTGCGAGTATTGCAGCCTCAGCGTTTCGAAGTGCCGGATTGGCACCGAAGCCCTGACGAAGGCGACCGGCGGTAATGCCGACCTGGTGTCAGGTTTCGATGCCTCTCTCCGGGAAGTCGATTACGCTGCTGCCAGCAAGCGCCTCGGCCCGCTCGATACCTCTTCCTGGAACTGCGGGAAATGCCTCACCTACTGCCCGGTGGGAAACTGGAAGGAAAAATTCAGGGACCGCGGATTCTCCGACCACCTGCCGGTTTTGAAAAAGTAATTCTTCACCGAAAGGAGAATTTCATGAAAACCAGGGCCGCCGTGTTGCACGAGTTCGGTAAACCGATGGTTATCGAAGAACTGGAGCTTGAACCGCCTGGAGACGATGATGTCCTTGTCAGGAACGCTTACTGCGCCGTCTGTCACAGCGATATTCACTCGATGAACGGCGAACACGGCCATCCCCCTCTGCCGGCCGTCGGCGGCCACGAAATCTCAGGCTTCGTCGAAGCGGTCGGCCGGAACGTATCATACGTCCGTCCGGGTGACCGGGTTGTCGTGACGATTCCTGCCGTTGGTTGCGGCCAGTGCTACTTCTGCACCATCGGCAAGCCGGAAGCCTGCGAAAACCGGGGCCTGAAACTCGCTCTCCCCGGCCGGTACATCGATAGTCACGGCCGGCGCCTTACCCAGTTAGGCGGTGTTATGGGCGGTTTCGCCGAACATACTGTCGTTTCCCAGTATAACGTGGTGAAAATTTCCGATGCCATGCCCCTGGAACCGGCTTCGCTTCTCGCCTGCGGTGTAATCTCCGGGTTCTTTGCCGTGGTCAACCGGGCGAAGGTAACCCCCTTCAGCAGCGTTGTCGTCATGGGTACCGGCGGTGTCGGCCTGAATGCTGTTCAGGGAGCGGTGTTCTCGGGGGCGTTTCCGGTCATTGCCGTCGATGTCCTGGACAGCAAGCTCGAACTGGCCCGTAAATTCGGGGCGACTCATACCGTCAATGCGAAAAAGGAATCCGACCCGGTTGCCGCGGTGCGGAAACTGACGCAGAGCGGAAAAGGGGCTGATTTCGTCTTCGTGACCGTTGCCGGGACCGGGCCGCTCCGTCAGGGCTTTCTCATGGCGGGCGGAGCCGTCGGTATGACGGTCATCATCGGCCACGCCGGGGAAGAACGGCTCTCCGATTTCAGCGCTACCGAGGTCATGGGGAAGATTCTCACCGGCTGCGCCATGGGGCAGATTAAACCCCGGGTCGATATCCCCCGCCTCGAAGCCCTCTACCTGGCAGGGCGTTTGAAAATTGATGAGCTTATCTCGAACCGGTACCCCATCGAACGGATTAACGAAGCTTTTACTGAATCAGCCAGGGGAGAAGTATTGAGAAACATTATCCTTTTTTAGAAAGGTATCGTTTGCGTATGGTTGGTTTTTCCGTTATTGCGAATGAAGTGGAGAAATCTGTCCTGGTATTGAGATTGTCCGAAAAATCCCTCTTCATAAGTTTGAAGAGAGGCAGACGATGCAGCTTCTCCCTTTTGTAAAGTCGCAGACTCGCGATTTATCGGAGGGA
>CAZOGR010000034.1:0-13005 GCA_964579355.1 uncultured Dehalococcoidales bacterium
AAGAGGAAATCGTCGGTAAAGCCTGGCTTTCCGTCTGGCCGCCCTCGAAGTGGGGCCTCATCCCGAATCACAATTTCGATATAGAGTGAACCCCCCGCGCCAGGAAACTCCCGGCTTATACTCCGAACTGAAAAAAGGCGGCGATACAACTCGCCGCCTTTTTTGTTAATTATTCAAGCCGATTTATGCTTTTTTCAGCGCCTTTTTCGGTTTAACATTCGGATTGACCGGATT
Organism: uncultured Dehalococcoidales bacterium; assembly: GCA_964579355.1. Lineage (GTDB taxonomy): Bacteria > Chloroflexota > Dehalococcoidia > Dehalococcoidales > UBA2162 > MGML01. The sequence continues at coordinate 235 of CAZOGR010000034.1, forward strand.
CTTCGGCCAGTACCCATTCAGTACCCTTGCGACTTCCCGGGCCGGATTGTACTGCTGGGTTTCGATTGCCGGGTCGGAAAACGAGGCCGAATGAGGAATGGTAATGACGTTCGGCATCTTCAGCAGCGGATTATCCGCCGGCGTCGGTTCCTGCTCGAATACGTCGAGCCCGGCTCCGGCTATCCGTTTCTCCTGTAAAGCCCTGACCAGTGCCGCTTCGTCAATAACCGGCCCCCGGGCGGTATTGACGACATAGGCGGTCGGTTTCATCGCCCTGAATTCTTTCTCGCTGAGAAGGTGACGGGTTTCTTCAGTCAGCGGGGTGTGAACCGAAACGTAATCAGCCTGCTTCATTACTTCGGGCAAACTCATCAGGGTAATGCCGCATTTTTCCGCCACGGATTTATCGAGGTACGGATCGTAGCCGATAACCTTCATCTTGAACGCCTTCAGTTTCTCAGCCGTCAGCCGGGCAATCGCTCCGCAACCGACCAGGCCGAGTACTTCATCGTGAATACCGCCCATAGGCGAAAGCAGCCGCTTGGCTTCTCCCCATTTTCCCTGCTTTACCAGGTTATCCTGCAGTACCAGTTTCTTGGCGCAGGCGAGTACCAGGGCAACCGCCTGGTTCGATACCTCTTCGACACACCACTCCGCAGCCGGATTGTTGCAGACGATAAGGCCGTTATCGGTCGCCGCCTGGACATCGATTCCATCATACCCCACCGAGTAAGTAACGACCACCTGAAGCTTCGGCAGGGCTTCGATAACCTGCCGGGTGAACATATGCCCGCCCATGATGGCATCGGCATCCTTGATCTTTTCGACGAAATCAGCCCCGGGTTCAAGTTTCAATTCGACTACCTCGACATCGAGGTTCGCCTTTTTAAATTCCGATTTTTCCGCCTCCATCGAGCCGGGTTTCATCTTTGCAAATCCATAAACTTTGTACTGCGCCATTTCTGTTCCTCCTGACGTTTTTTTCTTTTAGATATCGTATTCCACACCCAGTTGTCCGGCCAGTTCTTTCAGGCCGTCGAGCACGCTCAGGTGCAGAGGTATTCCTTCGGCTTTTCTCTTTCGTTCTATCTCCTGCTCGATTTCGCCGGAAACGTAAATCCTCTCAATCCCAGGCGCTTTCGGCAGGCTGCGGTACTCCTGAATCATGGCGTCCATTCTCTTCTTGAACTCGTCTTTCGGTGTAAAGCCATCGATGTTCATCGCCCCGAAGAAATGGCTTCCGCCGTAATTGTCGGTCGGCAGCGCTCCGGAGAGAACACGGCAGAATATTTCAACCGCCACCGCCAGCCCGAATCCCTTGTAACTGCCTGTCTCCGGCGAACCGCCCATCGGCAGCAGCGCTCCCTCTCCGAAGTGTTTCTTCGGGTCGGTTATCGGATTGCCCTGCTTATCGACCGACCAGCCGACCGGCAGGCTTTTCCCCTCACGGGCAGCAATCTCTATCTTGCCGTGAGCCACCACTGTCGTTGCCATGTCGAGCACGAACGGCGCTTCTTTTTCAGAGGGTACGGCCACGCTGAGAACATTGATGGTCGCTCCCTGCCCGACGCTTCCGGGTACGACCATTCCCTTGCCGCCGATGGTCAAGGAGATACCAATCATATCTTCCGGCAGAGCCATCATGGCGTAATTGCCCCCGGCGCCGAAGTGAGAGCTGTTTCTCACCGAGACGAACCCGGCGCCGGTTTTTTTAGCGCGGGCAAGCGCGTCCGCCATTGCCCGATGGCCGACGACGAACCCCAATCCCCGGTCACCATCCATCACCGCCGTGGCGGCCGCCCGGCTGGTTATCTCCGTCTTCGGGTTCGGGTTAACCCGGCCTTCGAGAATACTCTTTGCGTACATCGCCAGGTGAGGCGTTCCGTGGGAATCGATTCCCCTCAGGTCGGTCGCCACGAGGATTTTTGCCGTTATCAGGGCGTCCCCTTCAGGAACCCCTGTTTTCTGTAGAATCCTTTTTGAAAAATCGGTCAGTTTTTCAGGATTAACGGCTCTTCTTTCAGCGCTCATATCTACCCTCCATACAGAATCAATGTATCCACCGGTATCCGGTTGAAGATTAATGTGAATGGAGTATACTATTTCACGTTTACGGTTTCAACCTGAGACAGAAAACAATACCGTAATTTAACATTTTCTCCGGTGAAATGTATACTTGAAACCAGCATGATTATCAGAAATCGCCACGAAATTGAAACAACCCCGCAACGAAAGCTGGCACTCGACATTATCGAAGCCGGTATCATCCGGGTGCTTCCCTCGAACATCATGAAATCAGCCGTGTCGTATGGTGGAGAAAAAGATATTCTCACTATCAACCGGGATGACTACCCTCTGTCCGGCGGCCGGATATTCGTCATCGGCGGCGGGAAAGCCTCCGGACTGATGGCCGAAACCCTCGAGACTATTATTCCTCCGGGGCGGATTGACGCCGGTATCATTACCTGCAAGCATGGCAGCGGAACACATCAAACGAAGAAAATCGACATCGTCGAAGCCGGCCACCCGGTACCGGATACGGCTGGCATTCTGGCCGTCAGACGAATGCTGGAACTGAAAACCCGGTTCGATATCGGAAAAGGAGACCTGGTGATAAGCCTGATTTCCGGAGGCGGTTCGGCGCTCATGCCCTGCCCGGTCGAAGGCATCACCCTCGAAGACAAGCAGAAAACGACCGGGCAACTTCTCGCCTGCGGAGCGGATATCCATGAGATAAACACGGTCAGAAAGCACCTTTCGATGATAAAGGGCGGCCGCCTGTGCGAACACTTCGCTCCGGCAACGGTCGTTTCCCTGATACTCTCGGATGTCATCGGCAACAACCTCGACGTTATCGCTTCCGGGCCGACCTCTCCCGATTCCTCGTCCTTTGCCGACGCCCGTTCGGTACTCGAAAAATATAACCTGGCAGGCGCCTGCCCGGCAAGCGTTAACAGTTACCTCGAACGCGGCTGCAGGGGAGAAATACCGGACACGCCGAAGAATCTCGATACCTGCCGAAACTACATCATCGGCGATAACCGGCTCACCCTCGAAGCCATGGCGGAAAAAGCCCGCGAATCCGGACTGCGCCCTGTCATTGTTACCTCGGAACAGAAGGGCGAAACCGGCCTGGCCGCCCGGCTGAGGGCGAAAGAAATTATCGAAGGAACGTATTCGGGATATAATGCCATCATCCTCGGCGGAGAGACCACGCTCGTTCTACCGGTAAATCCGGGTAAAGGCGGCCGAAACCAGCACTACGCGGCAGTTTCCCTCCTCGCGTTGAAAGACTACCCGGGAAACTGGACGCTTGCCAGCGTCGGCACCGACGGCTCCGACTACCTGCCGGACATCGCAGGGGCAATCGTCGATAACCATTCTCTCATAACATCGAACAGCCCCGATATACAATCGTATATCGAACGGTATGACAGCTATAACCTCTTGAAAGAAATCGGTCACTCTCTTATTGTCACCGGCAGCACCGGGACAAATGTGGGAGACATTATTGTCTATCTGACAGCATAAAAAAGCCCCGCCTTTTCGGACGGGGCTTTTAACGCCTGTTATCGCGTCTTGTTACTGATACAGTGAAAACGCCGGTTCTTCAGCGGTAATCATTTCGAGTAAAGCCGCTTTCCCGCCTTCGACCGATGCCTTTGCTCTTCTGAGTGCCGGGATGATTTCGTCCGGGTCTTCGACCTTTTCTCCGTACCCGCCGAGCGCTTCGGCAACCATGGCATATTCGCCCGACTGGACATTGAGGTTGTATTTCTCGGAGGCAACGGCGTGCATCTTGTTATAGCCGCCGAGTCGCGAGTTATTCACCACCACGACCAGTATCGGAATATTTTCGCGGACAGCCGTTTCGAAGTCCATGCCGACCATACCGAAAGCGGCGTTTCCCATGAAGGCGACACAGAATTTTTCAGGACGGGCAAGCTTTGCGCCCATAGCAAACCCCAGCGCGCCGCCGAGGGTAGTCGATTTACCCCAACCGATATAGCCGCCCGGTACCGGCGTCTCCCAGAACGGTACCAGCTCATCCCTGGGGTTACCGGAATCGTGAGTGATTATCGTTTCCGCCCGGTTCAGCGTTTGCATCATATCGAAAATCACCCGGTAAGGATTAATCGGTTTCTCGTCCGAGGTCAGTTTCGGCAACCATTCCTCCAGCCAGTCGTCTTTCACCCTGGCTATCTCGGCGGCAATATCGCCGGTCGTCTTTCTGCCGCCCCGGGCTTTAATTTCGTCAATCAACTGCCTCAGAACCAGTTTGGCATCGCCGATAATCGCATTCTCAAGAGGGTAATCCTTATTGATATCGCGTTCGTCGATGGTCGATTGTATCACCCGCTTGCCCTCCGGAATCGGAGTGGTAAAGGCTTCTTTTGTGCAGCTCGAGCCGATGGCAAAGACGAGGTCAGCTTTGTTGAGGAAGGTAATCACCATCTTGGGACGGGTCCGTCCGCCGGCGCCGAGCGCCAGCGGGTGGTCTTCCGGGAAAGCGCTCTTGCCGCTCATGGTGGTGAAAACCGGAATCTGGAGCAGTTCGGCAAGCTCTACCAGTTCATCCCACGCCTGGGCGTAGAGCACCCCCTGGCCGGCCCGGATAACCGGGTGTTCGGCTTCGATAAGAGCTTTCGCCACTTCCTTTACGGCTGCCGGGTCGCCGCCTGATTTTATCTTTCTGACCGGAGTGTAGTTACATTGCGCTTCACTGATTTCCTGGTTGTTGATATCCATCGGCAGTTCCAGCAGCACCGGGCCGGGCCTGCCTGCCCGGAGACTGGTGAAAGCCCGCCGCATCATATCCGGAACCTGGTCGGCAAAATAAACGGTATCGGCCCACTTGGTGATATCACGGTAACTTCTCGAGGCAATGAAATTCGGCGGCACCATCCGTCGGATATTGAACCCGCTCGGCAATACCAGAATCGGCACCGATTCGCTGTATGCCTGGGCAACGCCGGAAAACGAATTTTCAACGCCCGGGCCGTTCTGCATGGCGCAGACACCGGTTTTCTGCGTGAACGAAGCCCGTGTAAAGCCGTCAGCCATGCCGACCCCTACCCGTTCATTCCGCGAAATGATGCACCGGATACCTTCCTTCGCCGCGGCGTCGAAAAGAAAATTCTGGGGAAATCCGCTGATAAACTCGACCCCCTCCATCTTGAGAATTTTAGCAATAGCTTCAATACCCTGCATGAACCGTTCCTCCTTCGATGATTAGTTTACATCTGGATTTTCGTGTTAAAAAAGCATACCGCAGTGACTATGGCATGTCAAACAATCCTGACCGGCAGTAACGGATTATGTTAAACTAGAGGGGATTCTATTCAAAAGGAGCCGTGTAAATGGATAAACTACAGCAGGTCGCCGATATTATTGCCGAATCGAAGAAAATAGTCGTCTTCACGGGCGCCGGCATCAGCACCGAATCAGGGATTCCCGATTTCCGCAGTCCCGGCGGCATCTGGTCGCAGTATGACCCCAGCGAACTGACATACCAGATGTTTCTCAGCGTCGAATCCAGCCGCATTAAATACTGGGAACGCCAGCGCCATATGTGGCCGCTGATAGCCGGTGCTCAGCCGAACGCCGGACACAAAGCCATCGACGAACTCTACCGTATGGGCAAGCTCGACTGCATCATCACCCAGGACGGCGACAGCCTTCACCAGAAATCAGGCATTCCCGACGACATGGTTATCGAACTGCATGGCACCTGGACCCGGGCGCTCTGCCTTTCCTGCGGCGCCAGGTACCCGATGGAAGATATCTTTCCCCGCCTGGAAGCCGGAGAAAAAGTACCGCTCTGCGAAAAATGCGGAGGCATCATGAAACCGGACGTTATCCAGTTCGGCCAGTCATTGCCGGAACGGGAAGTCGCCGAAGCTCAGAAACGGGCCCGTGAATGTGATTTGCTGATGTCCTGCGGCTCGTCGCTCGTCGTCTACCCGGCCGCCCAGATGCCCCTGACGGCAAAAGAGAACGGAGCGAAGCTGGTAATCATCACCCTCTCGCCCACCTCCCACGACCGCTATGCGGATGTCGTCATCAATGAGAAACTCGGCCCGACGCTCACCGGGATAATCAGGCGGGTAAAGGAAAAACAGTAACCGGAACAGGCAGCGGTGATTTCAAGTTTTGTTGGAAAATACAACCTTTTTTTATTGTATTTCAGAATTACAACATGATTTCATTGTATTCTGGAAGTAAAAACGCGTATTTCGCAGCCGTTTAAACCGCGAAAACCTCTTTTACCCGCTTCGAAAAAAGGATGAAGCAAACCAGCAGAATGACGCCGACGACCATAGCGGAATCGGCGATATTGAATGTCGGCCAGAAACCGACGTCGATAAAGTCGGTCACGTATCCCCGGGTCAACCGGTCAATCAGGTTACCGAGCGTCCCTCCCAGCAACAACCCGAGCGGCAGTTTGGTCGTCCACCCGTCAAGCGTCGGATAGCGCAGTGAAATCATCGATGCGATGGTAACTATCAGGACCGCCCCGACCATCGCCACAATCTTGAGTACTGCGTTCTGGTCCTGAAACAATCCGAATGAAGAACCGGTATTCTCGACGATGATAAAACGAAGTATACCCGCCTGGAAGAACGGCTGCTCCCCCGGGTGATTCAGTATCCAGTGCTTGCTTAACTGGTCGGTAACGACAATAAACGCGGCGGTGAAAACGAAGAGGACATTCCACCACATACGGCGTTCAGGCTCTTTTTGCATTCTTTGCCTTACACTCTATACACATACTCGCCGCCGGCAATGCCTCGAGCCGTTTTTCCCCAATCGGTTTGCCGCATATGTCGCACAAGCCGTAGGTACCTTCTTCTATCTTCGTTAAAGCATGCTCGATTTCAGCAAGCTGTTCTTTCAGTTGTTTTTCCAGTGCCAGGCGTTTTTCGAACTCAAGGCTTTCCGTTGCCTCTTCTTCCCGTTTTCCAAACGGACTTCCCTCACGCCGGGCGTCTCCCGTCTGCGTGTCAAGACCAAGCTGGTCTATTTCAGTCTGGACTTTCTGCCTTTCGCTTTCAAGTAGTATACGGGCGTCTTTTGTTTTTGTACTCAATTCTTTTTTCCTCCCGCTTATCCGGTTGCTTATAGATAGTTGTATTTTTCGGGTATGAGCAGATAAGCTGAAATAATCGACGGTAAATCCGGAATCTCTAATGCGTTGTTGCTACTCTATGTCCGGTTACGCAAAACAGATTACATCCACCGGGTACCTGCGTGAGGCGCAGGCCGGTGTTAAGAACATCTTCTGCGGCATCCGCATATCCAGTTTTCGGATAGGTTGAAGCCCGATATCTGTTTTGTTTTGCTGGGTCATTACTCGATTTGTCCCTGTGTATGACACACCGAAGCGCTTAGATATTTTCGCGAAGGTACCGAAGTATATCATAATAGTAAGAGCAAATCAATGCCTCAGATTTACAACATTATTCACAATATTGTCAATACTAAGACACATTATTGTGAAGGCCGGCACCGGAGAGTATGATAGAATCCGAAAAGGTGAGGAAAGAAAGGTAGAGAAAATGAAGGATTTCGTCGTCGCTGAAATAAAGATACTCCCCCTCGGTACCGGTAGCCCGGGAGTCAGCCACCTGGTCGCCGATTGCGTCAGCCTGCTGAAAAACGCTCCCGATATACGGTACCAGGTCACTCCGATGGCTACCGTCGTCGAAGGCTCCCTCGACCGCATACTCGAAATCGTCGCCAGAATGCACGAACTGCCTTTCACCAAAGGGGTACAGCGGGTTGTCACAAGCCTGACCGTCGATGACCGCCGGGATACCAGCATAACCATGGACAGTAAAGTAACGGCCGTCGAGACAAAGCTGAGCGGCAGGTAGCCCTGAAAATCCCTAAAATACCGGCGAAACCGTATCGCATCTTTCCTTTGAACCTGCTACAATCATCGTGAAAGGAGCAATCATGAAAATCAGAATCACCACCCTCAGTGAAAATACCGCCGCCTTCGCCGGGCTGCTGGCAGAACACGGATTGAGTGTCTTCATCGAGACCGATGAGGCGAATATCCTCCTCGATACCGGGCTGAGCATCTCCACCTGCAATAACGCCGATGCCCTCGGCATCGACCTGAAAAAAGCTGATAAAATCGTCATCAGCCATGGCCATCACGACCATACCGGAGGCCTCCGCGATGTTCTCCGGAAAATGAGGAAGAAAATCGATATCATCGGTCACCCGGACATCATGGCCTCGAAGTACGCCCAGCGGGGCGATTTTCCTCCCGGCTATATCGGTATACCCTTCGACCTTCGTGAGCTGGAAAGCCTCGGCGCTCATTTCGTCCTCACTCCCGACCCGGTGAAAATATCCGAAAACATCACCACCTCCGGCGTCGTACCGATGGTAACCGATTACGAGGATATCGATTCCTTCCTGAAGGCGAAAGTCGATGGCAAAATCGTTCCGGATACCCTGCTCGACGACCGGTCGCTCTTCATCAAAACCCCGAAAGGGCTGGTGATTATTCTCGGTTGCGCCCATCGCGGTATCATCAACACCATCTACCACGCGCAGGAACTGACCGGCGTGAAAGAAATCGCCATGATAATCGGCGGCTGCCATTTAATGAACTCGAACGAGGAACGTGTCTGGAAGACAATCGCCGCCCTGACCGAACTGGACGTGCAGAAAATCGGCGTCTCACACTGTACCGGGCTGCCCGCCGCCGCAATGATGGCAAATGCCTTCGGCGACCGGTTTTTCTTCAATAACGCCGGTACCCGTATCGAACTCGAGTAAAAAAATACCCTGGCAGAAAACCGGCCGGATGAAAGTTCTGGAGGTACAGTGAATCTTTCTGTGCGTATTGCGCCCGAAAACCCGCGGGGACTCACCCTGAAAAACCCGGTCATGACCGCATCAGGGACGTTCGGCTATGGAACCGAAGCAAGTCACCTGTTCGACGTGCAGCAACTCGGAGCTGTCGTCTGTAAGGGAACAACTCTCAAACCGAGGTACGGCAATCCTCAGCCGAGAATCGCTGAAACGCCCTCCGGCATGCTCAATGCCATCGGGCTGGAGAATATCGGCGTTGACGCCCTCATCCGGGAAAAAGCCCCGGTCTGGGCAGGCTGGGAAGTGCCGGTCATCGTCAATATCGCCGGAGAATCCATCGACGATTACGCCCGCCTGGCGGAAAAACTCGATACCGTCGCCGGTGTCGGCGGCATCGAAGTCAATATCAGTTGTCCCAACGTTCACGCCGGCGGCGCTGAATTCGGCGTTCGTCCCGATACTGCCGCCGCAGTAACCTCAGCCGTCAGGAAAGCTACCTCACTTCCCCTGCTGGTGAAACTCACTCCGAATACGTCCGGGATAAAAGCCATCGCCCGGGCAGTTGCCGAAGCCGGCGCCGACGCCCTCACTCTGATAAACACCCTCAAGGGCATGGCTATCGATATCTATTCCCGCAAACCCGTCCTCGGTAACATCACCGGCGGCCTTTCCGGTCCGGCCGTTAAACCGGTCGCCCTTTATATGGTCTACGAGGTTTCCCGCACGGTGGACATCCCGGTGATTGGCTGCGGGGGTATTTCCACCGCCGCCGATGCTCTCGAGTTCATCATCGCCGGAGCCTCGGCTGTGCAAACCGGAACGGCCGGTTTTTCGAATCCGCCGGCCCCGCTCGAGATTCTCGCAGGTATCCGGGATTTCATGATGAAGAAGAAGATTAACAGCCTCGATGAAATACGGGGAGCCTCCTGGAAATAAGCAGGGCTGTTCAGTGTTTGTGATAGTAATTTCTCAGTAAATCCCTGGTATCGACCGGCACCCTGCCCGCTGAAACGACAACCTTAAGCGCGTCCTCAACGCTGATATCGGTCTTTATCAGTTCTTCTTCCCTGACTATCTCCATGTACCCTGAGGTCGGGTTGGGCGAGCTGGGGATAAATACCGTGTAGAGCGTCGCTTCCGATTCGGAATGAAGCTCGTTGGTAATGAATCCTATCGCATGCATCCCCTTCCGCGGGTACTCCACGAATACCACCTGCATGAAACCGGTTTGCCGGGGCTCGGTAAAACTGGCGATTATCTGCTTGATGCCCCGGTATATGTGCTTGAAAATCGGTATTTTCTGCAGGCCTTTTTCGAAAAACGCGATAATCCGGTTTCCCAGGATGCTGCTGGCCAGCAATCCGCTGACATACACGAAAATGAGAACGATACCGACACCGATACCCGGGTAGGTCTTTCCCCAGGTCGTTCTGACAATCGGCTGTAAAAGGTTATCGACGGTATCGAACGTCCAGCCCAGAATCCAGATAGTAGCAATAAGAGGTACGGCTACCAGAAGGCCAAGAAAAAACTTGTTTCTGAGATGTCTGAGTACGACAGCGAACGGAAACAGCAGTTTTTTCACCATAAGGTATCCCCTCCATCTCCGGTCTATCATTACCCTGAGTTGAAAATACGTAACTATTATACCGGATATGACACGATAACCAGTCCGGTCTTTACATTGTGTACTGTTTGCGTCCGGTTGGTCAAGCCGCCTTTGTCGTAAAACCCCGGGGAACTTTTACGTTCGCACTTGACATTACACCGAAATGTGAATACTATCCTGAGTATTACGTAATATCACGTAGGAGCTGTAATTATTAGTAGTCGAAAGGGGGCAGTAATGATCGAAAAGGAGAAACTGGTCAGGATTGTCGGCACCGGTAATGTGTTTTATGACCCGGCGGTACTCGAACAGTATACCGGCGATATCAGTTTCGTCAACAGGGTAAGACCTGTGTGCGTGGTTAAACCGGCGGATGCCGCCCAGGTACAGGAACTGGTACAGATGGCTAATAAAACACAGACACCGCTGGTGCCGGTAAGCTCGGGTCCGCCGCATTTCCGGGGTGATACTATTCCCGGAACCGGAGGCGCTGTTATCGTCGACCTGAGCCGGATGAAAAAAATCATCAATGTCGACCGGGCTCGAAGAGTGGCTATGGTCGAACCGGGGGTAACCTTCGGGGAACTCATTCCGGCGGCGGAAAAGGAGGGTATACGGCTGAACATGCCGCTGCTGCCGAGGAAGACGAAAACCATCATCGGCAGCCTGCTGGAGCGTGAGCCGGTACTTATGCCTAAATACCAGTGGGACATTTCCGACCCTCTGGCCTGCGCCGGGGTTGTCTTCAGCACCGGCGATGAATTCCGGACCGGTCAGGCAGCCGGACCGGGGTCGGTAGAGGAACAGTGGTCGGTAGGCGGTGTCCAGAAAGCGCCCTACGGACCGGGGGTCGCGTCATGGCACAGGATACTTCAGGGCTCGCAGGGGACGATGGGCATAGTCACCTGGGCATCGATGAGATGCGAACTCCTTCCTCAGCTCGAAGAGCCGTTCCTGGTTGGTTCTTCCAGCCTCGATACCCTCATGGAACTGGTATCATGGCTGGTGAGACTCAGGATGGTCAATGAGTGTTTCATCCTTAACAGTGCCGGACTGGCAGCTATCGCTGCCGCGAAGTGGCCGAACGACTACTGGAGGCTGAAAGGGAAGCTCCCGGCGTGGATTCTGTTCTACAATGTGGCCGGCTATGATTATTTCCCCGAGGAGCGGATAAGCGCTCACCTGAAAGGTATTACGGATATCACCCAACGACTGGGCATCGAGGCGGTAAAATCGGTCGGCGGCGTTTCGGCCAACGAGATTCTGAAAGCCGTCCGGCAGCCGTCCACCGAACCGTACTGGAAACTCCGCTCCAAAGGAGCCTGCGAGGACGTCATGTTCCTCACTATCAACGACCGGTTGAATGGCCAGGTGTACGCCATGTATAACGAGGCAGAGAGAGCCGGTTACCCCGTCGACGATATGAGTATCTATATTCAACCCATCGTTCAGGGCACCGGTGTGCACTGTGAATTCAACCTGTTTTACGACCCCGAAAACGCCGACGAGATGGAGCGGGTGAAAAACCTCTCGCTTACCTCGGTAAAAACGCTGGTAAACCGGAACGCATTTTTCTCCCGGCCGTACGGCCGGAGTGCCGGCATCGTCATCAACCGAGATGCAGCATCGGTGGCGGTTCTGAAGAAACTCAAGAACATATTCGACCCGAATCATATCATGAATCCGGGGAAACTATGTTTCTAGTAAGGAGTATTCGGAACGATGAGTAAAAAAATAAATCAGGAGGTAGCCGGAATGGGACTCGAACAGTACCGGGGCGATATGGACATGTGCTGCCGTTGCTCTACCTGTAAGTTTATACCGATGCAGAAGGTCAGGGGCGAGCAATTCGCGAATGTGTGTCCCAGTATCGCTAAATATAACTTTCACGCTTATTCTGCCGGAGGCAGGCTGAATATCGCTTCTTCGATGCTGAAGAACGGATTTACCTGGTCCGACAGGATGATTGATATCGTCTATAACTGCCAGATGTGCGGAGCCTGCGGCGTATCCTGCAACTACGCTATGGATATGGAGGTACTTGAACCGATTCACGAGTTCAGGATAAAGACCATCGAGGACGGACATGTCAATCCGTCCCTTGAGAAAACCGTCGAGCGGATGAAGCAGTCCGGTTCGACGGTGCCGATGAGCGGCAAGAGAGGTGACTGGGCAAAAGGACTCGATGTCAGGGACGCACTGACAGAAAAAGTCGAGGTGTTGCTCCACGTCGGCTGTCTGACCAGTTACGATAAGGATATGCAGAAACTGGCCGTAGCCGCCGTGAAGATTCTGAAGAAAGCCGGCGTGGATTTCGGTATCGCCGGCGA
>CAZOGR010000035.1:0-12872 GCA_964579355.1 uncultured Dehalococcoidales bacterium
ACTTCTTCCACTTCGAGGGCATGAAGGGTACTCTTACCCTGTAAAAAGCCGGCGACATCATAGAACTCCGACCCGGCGTGCAGTTCCGCCCACTCGTTCCACATTTCGCGGTTATGGTGAAGATAATCGTCCATTATCGTTTCCTTCCCCGTTCGGATAACTGATTTCTCTACCCCACCCGAGAATCTCGTTGCGAAATTTTTCGATAGACATGATGCCGGATGAAATGAGAAACGCCCGGTCGCGCTCAGGCAGGTCCGAGAGGTGTTTCCATTGCAGTTCACGCAGCATCGGTGAATTCGGGTCCGGGTCATCCGGGTCGGAGCCAAGCTCAGGTTCCTGGTCACCGATATCCATCAGGAACGTCCGATAGTACTTGTATCTGCCGGACGTTTCCGTGTAATCCTCTACCCTCAGTTCCTTGACAATCGTGCCTTCGACGCAGCATTCCTCTTTCAGTTCCCTGACCGCTGCTCCTTCCGGTGTTTCGCCGTCTTCGACGCCTCCGCCGGGCAGAAGCCATATCTCCCCGATATGAGACCTCAGGTTCATCCTGGTCATCAGTATCCGGTTTCCCCGGTGGACCAGGCACTGGGCACGGATTTCACGTTTCGACATGGTTATGGCTCCTTGAAAATGGCTAAAAGCAACGCATGATATTACCATCAATTACTCAATTGCGCAACGCATGGTGGTCATGGCTCTACTCTATCTGCGTCCTCGGCCGGTACTGGATGGCTTCGGCAACGTGGTGGGCTTTTATTATGTCAACTTTTTCGAGGTCGGCAATCGTCCGCGCCAGCTTCAGTATCCGGTGAAAAGCCCGTGCCGACAAATACAGTTGTTTCATGGCCGACTTCAGAAGACTCTGCGCAGCATCCTCTGTTTTACAGAATTCCCGGACTTCCACCGGCGACATTTCCGAGTTCGTAATCATCGGTGTCCCCTTGAACCGGTTCGCCTGTATCTCCCGCGCGGCAATGACCCGCTCCTGTACCCGGGCAGATGCCTCGCCAAGCCGGTCGTCGGAGAGTTTTTCGTACTCGATATGCGGCACCTCGACAAATATGTCCACCCGGTCGATGAACGGCCCGCTGATACGCCGCTGGTAGCGCGAAACCGCCTGCGGCGGGCAGGTGCACTGCCGGAGCGGGTCGCCGTAGTACCCGCAGGGACACGGGTTCATGGCCCCGACAAGCATGAAATTGGAGGGGAATTTGACGCTTCCCTGCGCCCGGCTGATAGTTACCACCTTATCTTCGAGCGGCTGGCGCAGGGTTTCGAGCAGCGAATGACCGAACTCGGGCAGCTCGTCGAGGAAGAGAACCCCCCGATGCGAGAGGCTGATTTCACCCGGTTTCGGCCAGGCTCCCCCGCCGACCAGTCCGGCGTTGGAAATCGTGTAATGCGGAGCTCGGAACGGTCGCCGCCGCATCAGCGGCGTATCCGCCGGCAGCAGGCCGCTGACGCTGTAAATCTTGGTTACCTCAATCGCTTCATCATCGCTCATCGGCGGCAGAATCGAAGGCACCGCCCGGGCAAGGAGCGTTTTGCCGCTGCCGGGCGGCCCGACCATGACCGTATTATGCGCTCCGGCCGCTGCTACCTCCAAAGCCCGTTTCACGTGTTCCTGCCCCTTGATATAAGCAAGGTCAGTTACCATACCGGACGGCTCTTCCGTCTCCCCGGCTTCCCCGGGATGGTACTCGGGTTCCGGAATCTCTCCCCGGAAGCAGGCAATGAGCTGGTGGAGCGAGGCTACGGGGACTATTTTGATACCCTTGATAAGGGAGGCTTCCCGGGCATCCGCTTCAGGCACGATGACGGTAGAATACCCCTCTTCCTGGGCGAGCGCCACCATCGGCAGAACTCCGGCTGTGTGGCGAAGGCTGCCATCGAGCGACAGTTCGCCGAGGATAAGGGTTTTCGTGACATCGGCATAGACCTGTTCCGAGCTGAGAAGAATGCCGAGGGCAATCGGTAAATCGTAGGCGGGTCCGGCTTTCTTCAGGTCGGCCGGCGCCAGGTTGACAACGATTTTCTTATAGGGAAACAGGCAGCCCGAGTTACGAATGGCTGCCCTCACCCGTTCCCGGGCTTCCTGGACAGCCGTATCCGGCAGGCCGACAACGGTGAAAGCCGGCAGACCGGCCGAGATGTAGGTCTCGACCTCGACGATGGCTCCCTCAAGCCCGATTATCGCGCAACTGGTAACTTTGGCTAACATGCCCCTCTACTATAGCACAATATCACCTCCGACTTAATACACTGTCAGGCATGAATCATAAATGTTAATAAAAATTTAACCTGCGAAATTGACATCCTGCCCGTCAACCAATACAATATTGCCATTCGATGGCTCTACCGCCCCAATCAGGAGGTCATCATGATAAAGACTATCGGACTTTTCCTGCTGGTTTTATCGCTTTTACTCACCCTGCTGACCTCTGCCTGTTCGAACGTCAGGCAATTCGAACTGACCACCGCCGTCGAGCCGGCAGGAGCAGGCTCGATTTCACCGGGCGGACTGTACGACAGCGGCACCCGGGTACGGGTGACTGCCCTCCCCCACCAGGGTTATTCGTTCGAAGGCTGGAGTGGTGACGCCACCGGCACAGCCTCGACCGTAACGATTATGATGGATTCGGACAAGCACCTGACGGCCCGTTTCATGCCTGTCGGTACGACCCCGACGCCCGATACGAGCCAGACAGAGACCCTCCACCGGGTGACCGTCCAGATGACGCCTGAAAACGGCGGTACCGTCAGCCCCGGTACGGCCGATTACCCGTCAGGCAGCGAGTTGACTCTGACGGCGGTTCCCGGGCCGGGATACTCGTCCGTATGGTGGAGCGGCGATGTCTCCGGTTCTACCCGTTCGGTCACGATAATCGTCGACGCGAATAAGACCATTACCGCCCATTTCGAGGCTGAAGCCGCTCCCCGGCAGGAAGGCGAATACCTGCTTACGACTTTCATCAATCCCCCCGGAACCGGCCTGATTACCCCTTCCGCCGGGTCCTACCCTCCCGGCACGACGGTCGAAATCACGGCTATCCCGGCAGAAGGCTACCGGTTTGTCAACTGGAGCGGCAGCGTTTCGGGGTGGGTTCGCAGTATGACCGTTACCCTGAACAGCGACATGGCAATCGTCGCCAATTTTGAAGAAGCCGGGGTCTTCACCCTCACCACCAACGCCCTGAACCCTCACCTTGAGTTTTACCCCGATTACGCCTGTACCGGCGATGACAGGTCACCTTCATTCTCCTGGTCGGGAGTTCCCTTCGGGACACGCTCGTTTGTGCTCCTGCTCGACGACGTGACGGCCTCCAGCGACTATTCCCACTGGGTTATCTATAACATTCCGGGAACCGCCCGAAATCTGGCGGGAGGGCTGCCCAAGGTTGCCGAGCTTGATTCAGGCTTGCTCCAGGGAAGAAACAGTGCTGGTATCTACGGATACAGCGGCCCGTGTCCCCCGGTAAACCGCAGGCATACCTACCGGTTCACCTTTTACGCCCTCGACAATATCATTGATCTACCAGCGGGAGCGGCTAACCGGCAGGCGGTTCTGAATCTCATTACCGGACACATCCTGAGCCAGACACAACTTGAGGGGTATTTCAACCGGTAGCAGTTGGATTCCTGATATTTGAGAGCGGATGGTTTCCGCCGAAGAGGCGGTTTGAGCCTGACTTTTCCTTAATTGCGCAATTGCGCAATTAAGCGAGTGAGCAGTTCCTCATCATTTTTGACACCCCGGACGTCCAGGGTCGTGGTGCTGAAGGCTTTCACCATGTTCTCGACCAGCCGGGTTTTACTGATTTTCTTGCCGCCGCTGAATTTGGCGGTTGACGAGAGACTTTCGAGGTAGGCATCTTCCTGACGGTTAAGAAACACGGAGAGCTTTATGGTGCTTGAGGCAGGTTCGGCCGAAGACGGAGCAATCGGCGCCTCTGCCGGAGGCGCCGGACGCGACCCGCCGGTCAGGCGTTCCAGGGCTTTGCCGTAAGCGCTTTCTTCGGTAATTTTAACTCTTTTCATTTTTCATCACCTCTCTGGTCAACTGCCGATAAGCTTCGGCTCCGGCTGAGTTCGAGTCATAACTGAGAATCGATACGCCGGCGGCGGGTGCTTCCTTGAAACGAACCGTGACCGGAATCATCGTTTCGAAGACCCGAATCTTGTCGCCAAAGGCGCGTTTTGTCACGTCGATAACTTCTTTGCTGTGAATCGTACGGGGATTCGTCATGGTGAAGAGGATTCCGGCTATTTTGAGTTTCGGATTCAGCTTTTCCTGAACCCTCAATACCGTGTCGAGCAGCAGGGCAAGCCCTTTCATGGCCAGGAAATCCGTCTGAAGGGGAATAATGACGCTGTCGGAAGCGGCCAGGGCATTAATGGTCAGGAGAGCCAGGCTCGGAAGGCAGTCAATCAGGATGTAATCGTACTTTTTCAGTACCGGCTTTATCATGTCTCGCAGGACGTACTCGCGGGTGAAGGCGTTCACCAGGTCGAGTTGAGCCTGCGAAAGTTCGATGTTAGCCGGAATAATGTCGATTTTCGGGTTTTTCGTACTGAGAATGACGTCCTTTACGGTCATCGATTTGTCATCCCTCACGATGGCATTCAATAACGTGTACCCGGTTAAATCGAGTTCTTCGGGAGTATGGCCGAAGGATATGGTGAGACTGGCCTGGGGGTCCCAGTCGATGACCAGCACCTTTTTGCCGAGTTCGGCCAGGCCTTCGGCGAGGGCGGCGGTTGTGGTGGTTTTCCCGACACCGCCTTTCTGATTTGCAATGGAAATGACTGTCATAGTAAGCCTTCCTGGCGTTAATCATAACGCATTTACGCAATTTCGTCAATACTCTTTTCCGCATTTCCTCGTTTACTCTGTAACGCATTTACGTTTTTACGGTATTACTCTTTTACGTTATTACGTTCATGCGCTTTTACGTTTTTCCTTATTTGCGTATTTACGTTTTTGCGTATATTGTCTTTTACGCTTTTACGCATTTCCGCCATTCTGCATTTTTTCATGTTTTAATTTCTTTTTTCTGTCTGCTATGATTATTTCCGGTAACAAAAAAGCCCTCGCTTAAAGAAGCGAGGGCTTTTTTTCTTCTTCATTATTCTGGTTATTTTTTACCGGTTCCGCTGTTTCCTTCTCTCAAAGCTTCGCTGAGTCCGAGAACATTGATAAGTTTTGACTGGTCGGAAATTACCAGTTTAGCGTTATCTTCGAGTGATGCCTGGGTAACCTGGAGCTGTTTCAGCAACTGGGCATTTCCAATGAAGTATTTGTCGGCCGCCTTCGAGACATTTTCGATTGCCTGGGCTTCGCCCTCGGCCCGGAGTATGGCTGCCTGACGGTCGCCTTCGGCTTCCAGAATTGCTTTCTGACGGTTACCTTCGGCACTGAGAATGGCATTCTGTTTATCGCCTTCAGCTTCGAGTATCTGTTTCTGCCGATAAGCTTCAGCTTCGAGGATTGTGGCTCTCTTTTCGCGTTCGGCCTTCATCTGCTTGCTCATGGCATCCGAGATATCTCTCGGAGGTTCGATTTCCTTGACTTCGACACGGGTTACTTTCACCCCCCACTTATCGGTTGCTTCATCGAGAGTTTCGGTCAGAGTTGCATTCATGCGTTCCCGCGAAGCCAGGGATTCATCGAGCGTCATTTCACCGACGACATTCCTGATATTAGTCTGAGCCAGCTTGCTGACGGCAGTAAAGAAATCGGCCACTTCGTAGCGGACTGCTTTGGCGTCGGTGACATAATAATAAATGACCGCGTCGATAGTCACGGTCACGTTATCGTTAGTGATAACCGCCTGAGGCGGGATATCGATAACCGCTTCCCGCATATCGATACGGGCGACCAGCTTATCGATGAACGGAATCAGGAATTTCAGGCCTGGTTCGAGGGTCTCTTTGTACTTTCCCAGCCGCTCGACGATACCCCGCTGAGCCTGGCGTATGATGGTAATCGACCTTGCCAGCAGCACGGCTGCCAGTACGAGGACGATGATGAGTATGACGATACCGGGTGACATGTTCAGTTTCCTCCTTCTGATTTTTTTACCAATAATGTCGTCCCGGTGATACCGGTGACGACTATTTCCTGTCCTTCATGGATTTCAGACTCCGCTTTCGCCCGCCATTTTACGTTTCCAACCCTGACTCGTCCGACGGAATTCCTTGTAATACCGGCAATGACAACGCCCCGGCTGCCGATAACGGTATCGATATTAGTCGCAGCGGTCGTTACCGATATCCGGTTGTGCACGTATTTCCTGCCTAAAACGATGTAGCCGACGCATATCAGGGCGGTTACCAGCAGCGTAACGAACCACAGTTGTACAGGCCAGGTAACAAGCCCGCCGAGAATGAAAGCGGTGCCGATGAAGACCAGGTCGAGGCTGGTCTCCAGTCCGAGTACAAGCTCAGCTAGAATCATTACCAGGCCGATACCGACGAATATCAGCCAGAGCCAGCTATCCGAAAAGGTCAGGGCTGCTTCACCATTCATTACCTTTCTCCTTTCTTTTATTTTACATAATATTAGCATCCATTCCTATAAGTCGGAATCGTACCGGAATAGCATCATCAGTATCCAGCCCGATACCGTTATGCCGGTTCGGTTGTATATTCACCTATGATACGTCAAATACGAGCAGATGTAAAGCGAAGCCGAAGTCGTTCGGGCGGGGATATGGAAAGGTACCCTGTTATCATCGGGAAGGGGGTCTGATTGAAATCAGATGAGTTGTTTCTGGTTATTTTTGTATCTGGCAAAGCGGTTGAAAGCGTTTTCGTACTCTTTCACCAGTTCGATCGGCAGTCGAGCCCGGAATCGTTGAATCTGGGCATCATAGATGTTCTTATCGACTTTCGCCTTGTACCAGTTCCTGATTTCAACGCCGCATTTCGGGCAGAGCCGGACGACTCTGGCGCGGCGCATCCGTGCCTGTTCCATGACTTCTCTGGGGACGACATTGTGTTTTTCGATGGTGGCGGCGTCAACTTCGTCTCCGCATAACTCGCAGGTGACCAGTAATTGCCTGACCATTGCCTAAAACCTGCCTCTTCCCCTGTCTCAGGTTACCGGAGGTCGGGACTAGAGTGTATGCCGTACCGCCATTTTTGTCAAGGGCGGGGGGGCAAAATACGCCTTTTCCTGCTTGAGCGCCGGTTCCGGCAGGTGTACAATGAGTATTAGAAAGGATGTTCTGATGCCCCTCAATTCCATTATCGTTAAAGGTGCCCGGGAACACAATCTCAAGAATATCGATGTCACCATCCCCCGCGACAAGCTGGTGGTGATTACCGGTGTTTCCGGCTCGGGAAAAAGTTCCCTGGCGTTCGATACGATTTACGCTGAAGGCCAGCGCCGTTATGTCGAGTCGCTCTCCGCCTACGCCCGGCAATTCCTCGGCAGAATGGAGAAGCCGGACGTCGATTACATCGAAGGTTTAAGCCCGGCGATATCAATCGACCAGAAAGGTACCTCGAAAAACCCCCGTTCCACCATGGGAACCGTCACCGAGACGTACGATTACCTGCGGCTCCTGTTCGCCCGCGCCGGCCACCCGCATTGCCCTCAGTGCGGCCGGGAAATAGCCAGCCAGACCGTACAGCAGATAGTGGATTCGATTCAGAACATCGAAACCGGCAGTCGTATCATGATAATAGCGCCGATAATCGCCGACAGAAAAGGGGAGTATAATTCCGTATTTGAGGATTTGCGCAAGTCCGGATATGCTCGGGTGCGTGTCGACGGAACTATTCTCGAACTGACTGACGAGATTCAACTCGACAAGAATAAAAAACATACCATCGAAGCGGTCATCGACCGCCTCATCATCGGCCAGAGCGATTCCCAGGGCAGGATAGCTGATTCCGTTGAAACCGCTCTGAAACTCGGCAAAGGAGTCGTCCTTGTAGCGATTATCGACGGTGAGGAAATGCTGTTCTCGGAACATTTCGCCTGCGTTTACTGCGGCCTCAGTTTCGGCGAGATAGCACCCCGGAATTTCAGCTTCAATAATCCTCACGGCGCCTGCCCGGAATGTACCGGCCTCGGCTATCGCCAGGAACTTGACCCCGACCTTATCATCCCTGATAAGGACCTTTCCATCAACGACGGGGCAATTCATCCGTACCGGGGGCACACCTGGTATTACTACCACCTCGAAAGCATCGCCCGGAAATACGGGTTCGACCTCGATACGCCGGTGAAAAACCTGACGAAGAAACAACTCGATATCATTCTCTACGGCGAACATCCGAATGCGGAATTGCGCAGAAACCGGTTCGGCCGCTTGCGTACCACCGGCTCCGGCATGGAAGGCGTCATTCAGCGACTCGACCGGCTCTACCGCGATACCTCGTCCGATTATTCGAGGCTGGGAATCGAGCAGTATATGGTGCTCAGGGATTGTCCGGCCTGCGGTGGCAAACGCCTTAAACCCGAATCGCTGGCCGTGACTGTCGGCGGACTTAACATAATGGATGTCAGCGCCATGTCCGTCAGCGGCGTCCTCGAGTGGACGGACATGATTAAGGAAAACGTACTGACGGAACGGGAAAACATCATCGCCCAGCAGATACTCAAGGAGATAAAATCGAGACTCGGCTTTCTCCGGGATGTCGGCCTCGACTACCTTACCCTCGACCGGCCTTCCGGAAGCCTCAGCGGCGGCGAAGCCCAGCGTATCCGGCTGGCCACTCAGATAGGGAGCGGCCTGATGGGGGTACTCTATATCTGCGACGAACCGACGGTCGGGCTTCATCCGGTCGACGACTCGCGCCTGATACAGACGCTGTTACGGCTGAAAGACCTGGGAAATACAATACTCATTGTCGAGCATGACGAGGCGATGATGCGGGCGGCTGACTATATAATCGACATCGGCCCCGGCGCCGGCGAACACGGCGGACGGATAATTGCCGAAGGCACGATTGACGATATTAAAAAATCCGATAATTCTATTACCGGCCAGTACCTCAGCGGGAAAAAACAGATACCGATTCCGAAAGAGCGGCGGCCGGGCAACGGCCGGGAAATCGTCATCCGGGGAGCGCGGGAAAATAACCTGAAAAACATCGACGCCCGTATTCCGCTCGGGAAGCTGGTCTGCGTGACGGGTGTTTCCGGAAGCGGTAAAAGCAGCCTGGTGAACGAGATTCTCTACAAGAAGCTGGCCAAGATACTCTACCGGGCTAAAGACCAGCCGGGGAAATGCGACGATATCTCGGGCATCGAGTTCATCGATAAGGTGGTGGATATCGACCAGTCGCCCATCGGGCGGACACCCCGCAGCAATCCGGCGACCTATACCGGCACCTTCACCTATATCAGGGAACTTTTCTCGAAGGTACCCGAAGCGAGAGCCCGGGGATACACGCCCGGCAGGTTCTCCTTCAATGTCAAGGGCGGGCGCTGCGAAGCCTGCGGCGGTGACGGCTACATCCAGATAGAAATGCAGTTTCTGCCGGATGTCACCGTTCCCTGCGAGGTCTGCGAAGGAAAAAGGTACAATCGGGAAGCTCTCGAAATCAAATACAAAGGGAAAAGCATCGCCGACGTACTGGATTTAACGGTAGAGCAGTCGCTCGATTTCTTCGAAAACTTCCCCCAGATAAAAAACAAACTTTCGACCATCCGGGATGTCGGCCTCGGCTATATCAGGATGGGACAGCCGGCGACGACACTTTCCGGCGGCGAAGCCCAGCGGGTAAAGCTGGCAACGGAGTTATCGAGGCGTTCGACCGGTAAAACACTGTATATACTGGACGAGCCGACAACCGGCCTTTCCTTCGACGACGTGGCGGCTCTGCTGCGTGTTTTACATAAACTGGTCGACGCCGGGAATACCATCGTCGTTATCGAGCATCACCTCGACGTCATGAAGAGCGCTGATTACATCATCGATCTCGGCCCGGGCGCCGGAGATGCCGGAGGCTCTATCGTCACCGCCGGAACCCCTGAAGAAGTTGCCCGGGTGGAGGCTTCCGCTACCGGACGGTACCTGCGGGAAATTCTCGGTGATGCCGTGGTTTCTACGTCGAAAAGACGGAGGAAACTGACATGACCGAAAAAGACACCGTCCCCTTACCGGTGAAAAGCAAACCGAAGCTGTTCTACGGCTACGTTATAGTCATCGTCTGTTTCCTCATGATGGTCATCATGCACGGCACCTATAACAGCTTCGGCGTTTTCTTCACACCCCTTGAAACCTTTTTCGGCTGTACCAGGGCGGTCCTTTCAGGAGCCAGTTCGGCAGCCTTCATCGTCATGGGCGTCTCGGCGATGCTGCTGGGTATACTCTACGATAAGTTCGGCCCGAGACTGGCAATGACTGCCTTCGGGATTGTGTTCGGCGCCGGCTACATGCTGATGTCCCAGGCAACGCAAATCTGGCATGTCTATCTGTACCTTTCCCTGGCGGGTATCGGGCTGAGCGCTTCAGATGTTATCCCGATGGCTTCGGTTGTTCGCTGGTTCGTGAAAAAACGGGGCATGCTGAGCGGCGTCATGAAGGTAGGCACCGGAGTCGGGATGATGACAGCGCCAATCGTCTGCAGCCTCCTCATCGATTCAATCGGCTGGCAGCAGTCATACCTTCTCCTCGGACTGGCAGTACTGTTGATTGTGATACCGTTATCCCAGTTTCTGAAAAGAGACCCCCGCGAGATGGGGCTGCTGCCCGATGGCGAAGCGGTTACACCGGAACGCCCGGTAGCCCCGTTTGAAGAGGGCCTGACATTTCTCCAGGCGTTAAAGACGAAACAATTATGGATGGTGTGCGCCTTCTATATAACACTCGTGTACTGCGGCATGACAAGTCTGACCCATATCGTCCCGTACGCCGAGGGTATCGGCATTGCCAAGACCGCCGCGGCAAGTGTCGTTTCCGTGTACGGCTTTTCAAGCATGTTCGGGCGTATTGCGGCAGGATTCATGGGTGACCGTCTCGGACACAAGCAGGCAATGGCAATATGCCTGATGATAGCTATCACCGGCATGGCCTTGCTTCAGTTCTCCACAGTTTTATGGATGCTGTACCTCTTCGCCGTTATTTACGGATTCAGTCACGGCGGATTCTTCTCGATAATCTCACCGCTCCTGGCCAGCCTGTTCGGCACCCGTTCGCTGGGCAGTATCCTGGGAAT
Organism: uncultured Dehalococcoidales bacterium; assembly: GCA_964579355.1. Classification (GTDB taxonomy): domain Bacteria; phylum Chloroflexota; class Dehalococcoidia; order Dehalococcoidales; family UBA2162; genus MGML01. The sequence goes on from CAZOGR010000035.1 coordinate 11,182, forward strand.
CGTGATATTTTTCGGAACCATCGGCGGCAGTATCGGCATGACGCTGTCAGGCTTTATCTATGACGTCACCGGCACCTACAGAATCGCTTTCCTGATAATGCTCGGCCTGATTGTCTCCGGGCTGGTGATACTTTCGATGGTAAAATCGATTACAGCGGCAGGTTCCGATGGAAAATAAAAGCAGCATACTGAAAAAAGGGTTCTTTTACGGGTACGTCATCGTCGCCCTGGGCTTTTTCATTAACCTGGTGCTGGGAGGCGCCCAGTACACCTTCAGCGTCTTTTTCGAGCCTCTTTCTCAGGATTTCGGATGGACGAGGGCAGCCACCTCCGGGGCGTTTTCGCTGTACATGATTCTCCATGGGACGCTCTATATCTTTACCGGCCGGCTCAATGACAAGCTCGGACCGCGTATCGTCATGTCATTGTGCGGGCTGATAATCGGCGCCGGGTATGCCCTGATGTCACTCACCAGCCAGATATGGCATATCTACCTGATTTACGGGGTGATTATCGCCATCGGCATGAGCGGCGGCTACGTACCGCTCGTATCGACGGTTACAAGGTGGTTTCTCGGCCGCCGGAAACGCGGCCTGATGGTGGGAATCGCCGTTGCCGGTATCGGTATGGGCACGATGGTTTTTCCGCCCCTGACGACCTGGCTTATCTCGAATTACGGCTGGCAGACATCCTATGTCATCATCGGCATCATTGCTTTCGTGATTATCATGTCTTCTGCGCAATTCCTCAGGCGCGCGCCGGAGCACGTCATTCAGAGCGGGTCTGACGGCAGCAGCATCGATTCTCAGCAGCAGGGACTCACCCTTCAGCAATCGTTGAAAACCCGGCAGTTCTGGCTGCTCAGCGTCGCCTATTTCGGCTTCGGTTTACTTCTCCAGGCAATCATGGTGCACCTCGTCATGCACGCCCGGGGACTGGGCATCTCAGCCGGTAATGCCTCCAGCCTGTTCATGGTTATCGGCGGGTCGAGTGTCATTGCCCGGATAACCATGGGAAACGCTGCCGACAGGATTGGTAACCGGTCGATAATCATCGGCTCTTTTCTCCTGATGGGAAGCGCGGTCGCCTGGCTGTTTTTCGCAAAAGAAATATGGTCGCTGTACCTGTTTTCGATCGCTTTCGGGATCGGGTACGGCGGGCTGGTATCGACGCAATCGCCGATTATCGCCGACCTTTTCGGGATAAAATCGCACGGCATCATCCTCGGGGTCATTGTTTCGGTTGTTACCCTCGGTTCGGCAGCCGGTCCGGTTATCGCCGGAGCCGTCTACGACGCTTCCGGGAGTTACCACGCGGCGTTCGGGATTTGCGTCGGGTTCGCTGTACTCGGTATACTGTTAATCCTGTTCCTGAAACCGCTTGATACCGGAGGTAGTAAATGAATCGGCATGACGCGCTCGGAGAAGTAAGAAAGAACGTAAAAAACGAAAACCTGATACGCCACATGATAGCCACCGAGGCAATCATGAAAGAGCTGGCCGGGAAGTTCGGTGAAGACGAGGAAAAATGGGCTATGGCAGGGCTTCTCCACGATATCGATGTCGAGATTACCGAAGGCGATATGAACAGCCATGCCGTGGTCGGCTCGGAAATGATTCGCGAGCTGGATTTCGATGAAGATATCGCCCGGGCGGTGCTGGCGCATAATGAAACGCTCGGCTTTCCCCGGG
>CAZOGR010000036.1:0-12544 GCA_964579355.1 uncultured Dehalococcoidales bacterium
GAAGATATCGCCCGGGCGGTGCTGGCGCATAATGAAACGCTCGGCTTTCCCCGGGAAACGATGATGGAGAAAGCGTTGTTCTGTGCCGACCCGCTGACCGGGCTGATTACCGCCGCGGCGCTGGTCAGGCCGGAAAAGAAGCTCAGCGTGGTGGAAGCGAAATCGGTCCGGAAACGCTTCAAGGAAAAGAGTTTCGCCGCCGGCGCCAGCCGGGAGGGGATAGCCGCCTGCAGTGAACTGGGCATGGAGCTGGACGAGTTCATCGAGCTTGGTTTGCGAGCCATGCAGGGTGCGGCGGACGAGCTGGGATTATAACACATTTCTTTCACAGATTGACAAGTGTGGTATAATGGGAAACATGGAGAAGGAAAACATGGAGCAAACATTCGAAGCGACGATTGAAAAGCACGATAAGTGGTATATTGGGTGGGTCGATGCTGTTCCGGGTGCTTTCAGCCAGGGGAAAACCATCGAAGAAGTGGAAGAAAACCTTAAAGAGGCCGTTCAACTAATCCTCGAATGCCATCAGGACCAGATACAGGAATGCAATGACGGAAAAGCAATCAAAAGGAAAATAACGGTACAGGTTTAGTTCGATGAAACGTCGCGCCCTTATTCGTCACCTTCTCGATGAAGGGTGCATTCAGAATCGTGAAGGTTCAAGTCACACTATATTTTTCAATCCTGATAACGGTCATTTCACGGCTATTCCGAGGCATACGGAAATCAATATCAATCTCGCAAGAAAAATATGTCGTCAACTTGAGATAATACCACCGAAAGCAGGCAGTTAATAGCTTCGTTCTACTATAGCAGACAAGTATATGAGAAAAGTAGAATTTCCCGTCATTGTTACCTTGGACGAAGACGGTTTTTACCTGGCGTAAGTCCCTGTCCTTAAAAGCTGCTTCACTCAGGGAGAAACGAGGGAAGAAGCCCTTGAAAATATCAGGGAAGTCATCCAAATTATTCTCAATGACGACACAGTTTCTTTATCACTGAAGAGCATATCGTAAACCATCCCTCTCAGTTCTTTCCTTTCCCTGATTTTTCTTTTCTTTAATTTATCACACTCTTTGTAAATTTTTTGTACTTTTCCATATCTCGGTACATACAACAGGTTTTTTGACTTTTTTTTCGATTGTTCACTGGGTATTTTCTGTTGTTTTTCTCGACAACTAAACAGAATATGTGCTATTTTTTCCTATTTTATTATTGACATATTATCAGTTCTCATCATTAATCACTATCACTTTTTATCAGTTTACCGAATCTATGCCGAACAGTTGTCTTACTGTGTAATATTTTGGGTATTATTTTTTTATATAACGGATATTTAACTTTAATATGCTTTTATACTTTTATTACACTATATTTTTTGTGTGTTTTCATTGATTTTTTTAATATTCGATAAATATAGTAGTAATATTTTGTGATTCCATTTCAACAGTCACAGGGAATTACCGGTTGCATAATGTCGAGATACAACGGATTGTTTCTGCGTGGATATATATTCATGAGGTTACTTTATGGTGACAGCGGGAAGGCGACCATACGGTGATGCGGCCGTATAGATTGGTCACGGCCCGGCGGCCGGTTTTTGCCCGGCTGCCTTCATAAATGCTGTAGACCGGAGTACTTACGCCTCCGGTTTCCTGAGAGCCTTTTCGAGCCGTTCCCCGGTCGACTTCAGGGTTGCTTCGGCGCCCTTGACGGCTGCCGCCGAAAAGTATTTCTGGAAGTCAAAGAATTTCCCGACCCCTTCGATGACCATGTCCGGCACCTTCGAGTCGTGGAGGATGAAGTCGTACAGCTCTTTGCCGAGTTTTTCCCCGAGTTCCTCCAGGGAAACCGCTTCGTTGAGCGTTTCGGCGGCTTTTTTCAGGCGGGCGTAATCGGCTTTCTGCTCTTGTATCGTCGCCGCCTGGCTCTCCCTGACCGATTCGAGTTTCGTTATCTGTTCCGCCTGCTTGTCCCGGATTGACTCCAGCTCTTTTATCTGTTCCGTGTGCCTGTCCCGTATCGATTCCAGTTCTTTAATCCGTCCGGACTGTTTCTCTTTAACGGTTTCAAGTTCCTTAATTTCGGATTCCAGGCCGCCGATTTGTCTCTTAAATTCAGCTACTTCACGGTCGTGCTTCTCGTTCACTTTCTCCAGAGTTGTCTCGTGCTTTTCCTGGAGTTTTTCATGTCTCGCTTCATGATTCTCCCGCTGGGCTTCGAGGCGCGTTTCGAGGTCTTTTCTCTGGGTTTGCAGGTTCTGGTTCTCGTTCGTCAGCGAGGTCAGCCGAATCTCGTATTTTTCCTTCTGCTGCTCGATATCCCGGGAAAGTTCGATAATCCTGTTTCTCAGGCCGTCGATATCCGCCAGACTTTCTGCCAGGGCTTTCTGGTCGATTTTCGTCTCTTTGATATCATCACCCATGATATCGGTCAGCTTTTCCATGAATTTGTTCGAATCGCTTCTCAATTCCCGGTATTCCTGGCCGAGAATACCGACGACCCTGCCCATAAGTTCATCGTAGCGGTTGTTCGCCCGGTCGCGTTCATCCTGCAGGGTATTGATATACTGACGTAAATCACCTACCTTGCCTCCGTACTGACGGTTCATCAGGGCATAGACAGCAAAAGCGACCCGCCGGGCGACTGCCTCGCCGTAGCCACGGATATCACTTTCCCGGGGACCAAGCACTTTATTGAGCAGCTTGTTTTCCTGTTTGATTTTTTCATCGTAATCCTTGAGTCCGGCATTGACGACCGGGTCCAGTCCGGCGCTGTTATACAACTGCTCAGCCATCTGAATGTCTTCGAGAACCATGTCTTCGACCGGGACTATCTCAGTGTTTTTCTGCTCGTTTGTCTGTTCGTTTTTCTTCGTTCCCATCGTTATCCTGCCTGCCTGATTATTTCTCTGTACCCGGGATATTTGAGACCGATTTTACTTTGATTATACATCCTGACGGCAAACCGGTACATTTCTTTACCAGAATGTAACACGGTATTACCCGAGTCAGTTCACTTCGATTGTCGAACCGTCAGGGGTCTTGACGATATCTATCCGGGTCGGGAAGGCGTCGCGAAATTCCTCAATATGGGTTACCACCAGTATCTTTTTAAAATCGTCCTGTATCGAAATAATGGCTTCTTTCAGCTTTTCGAGGCCGTTGGCATCCTGGGTGCCGAAGCCTTCGTCGATGATAAGAGTCGGCAGGGGAGCGCCGGCCCGCCTCGCCAGCAGCTTCGAGAGGGCGATGCGAATCGCGAAATCGATGCGGAACGCCTCACCACCGCTGTACATCTCGTAATTCCGTATCCCCAGCTCATCGGATATATTGATATCGAGTGTTTCGAGAGTGGTGCCGCGCTTCGTTTCTTTCTGGGTCTCTATCTTGACGTGCATCCGGTTATCCGTCATCCGTTCAAGCAGCCGGTTAGCCTCGATTTCTATCTCCGGAATAGCCGTCTCGATGAGCCACATCTGAATGCCCCGCTTACCGAAAGCTTTCGCCAGTTCCCGGTATATCTGTTCCTCACGGGCTGCCTGTTCAGCCTGTTTTTGCCGGTCTTTTCCCCGCAACTCCAGTTCGGCGCTCCGCTGGAGAATGCCCTTGAGACGCCCGACCGATTCCCGGTGCTGCTGCTGCCGTGTACCCAGTTCACGGTATTCTCCCTCGGCGGTCGCCAGTTCTTCAGCAAGCTGCGGCAGTCCGGCTATCTCCGCTTCCAGCTTCTCTTTTCCCAGCCTTTCTTCTTCGATGCTCCGGTCGAAACCGGCTACGGTTTCTTCTATCTCCCGCATCGATTGGCGGTCCGATTCCAGGTTCCAGAGAGCATCGTCCAGCTTCCGCTTCGGTTCTTCGTACTGTGCCAGGCTGTCAAGCTCGCCGGCCGCCTTTTCGTGCTGTCCGGCATCATAACCGACCGCCGTTACTTCTATTTCGATACTCTTGAGCGCCTCGTACTGCAGGGCAGCGTAATCTTTTCCGGCCAGCTGCTTGGCTATGTCCGCCAGCCGCGCCTGCTCTTCTTCGAGTTGGGAACCGGCTTTTTCCGCCTCGGCAATATCCCGCTCCAGAACACTTATCCGGTTCCGCAGGGCGGTTCTTGCCTGGTCCAGCTTCTTTTCGAGGTCGGTTATCGCCTGCTCGGCATTTTTGATGGTTTTCGATTTCAGGCCGTAATCGGTCCGGGTCGTTTCCAGCAGTTCCGTTTTCTGCCGTTTCTCGAGGCGGTACTTTTCGATGATGAGGGCGCGGTGCTCTTCGCCAAGCTCCCGCTCGCAGAGCGGGCACTTCGCGCCTGTCCCGGAGCTAAGAAGTTCGAGTTTTTCATCGATGTCGCCGACTTCCTGTTTGACCCGGTTACCGGTCACATTGAGGTCGGCCAGCTCCTCCTGGAACTTTTTAACGTCCTCTTTTTTCCGGGTAATCTCATCTTCACGGCCGCCGAGATCTGCCAGCTCGCTGCCGGTCTTCACCAGTTCGGCCCGGAGAGGCTCGAGCTTGCCGAAGCTGTCCTTCAACCGGTTGATGGTATTTTCAAGCAGCTTGCCTTCGCCGGCCAGCGCCTGCCCGGCGCGCTCTATCTCCAGTTCCAGCTTGTGTTTCTGTTCGTTGAGGGCGGTTACCCGGCGGTACTTCCGGTCCAGTTCCTCTTTCATATTTTTCGTTTCGGTATACCGGGTAAAACCGTCTTCTATGACGCTACGACGCCCGATAAGGCCTTCGTACCCGGTTATGCGAACACTGAGTTGTTTCAGTTGAGTCTCCAGCCGTTCTTTCGTCCTGGCGCTTTCCCGCATCCTTCGTTCGGCCTGTTCGACCTGCTGGTGCTTCGAATCGAGCAGTTCTTTCTTCTGCCGTAACCCGGTCAGTTTCGCTTCTTTCTCCCGGACGAGGCTGTCAAGATTGTCCAGTTCAGCTTGAATTACCTTCAATTCCACCTCGTATTCGGGCTTTCGGGCAAGCTCCTCGGCGATATCCCGGACGGCGTTCTCGGCGAGAGCTTTCTCCTTCTCCTTTTGCCTCGCCTTTTCCCTGGCCTGTTCCTCGAGCCGGTCGTATTTCGAAAGCCCCAGGATGCTGGCCAGCACTTCTTTCCGCTGGACGGGAGCCTGCCGGGTAAACTCGTCGGCATGCCCCTGCCTCAGGTAGGCGCTGTTGACGAAGGTGGGATAATCCATGTGGAGGATATCGATAATCTGCTGCTGCGTCTGGGCGATGGTGTTGCCGGAAATGACCCGGAAATGGTCAATATTATCCGCGACCAGCAAATCCAGGGACGACTGTCCCGACGCCTTTTTTTTCTTCGGCAGAGCGTGTTTTCGAATCACCCGGTAGAGGGTATCGTTGACCGAAAAATCGAACTCCACCGTCGTTTCGCTCTGCCCGAGGTGGATGATATCGTCATCGCTTTTCGCCCGCGTCTTTCCCCAGAGCGCCCAGGTGATGGCGTCCATCAGCGACGATTTACCGTTGCCGTTCGCTCCCCAGATACTGGCGGTGTGGATATCGTTGAAATAAAGGGGCGGGACATTATCCCGGTAGGGCATGAAGTTTTTCAGGGCAAGTTTCACGGGAATCATGGGCACTGACTCCTGTACACATCGGTTTTATCCAGTATTGTAGCATAAAGAACAAAGGTAATATGCTTTATGGGTTTTCGGTTTAATGGTAAAATTACCTGTCGAACAATTATGAAACACTTTTCATGAATAATCCACCACAAAAACAAATAGATATGTATAAATCAATACATCGCTTGAATAACTGGTATAACGAGTGGATTGAAACCCTGGAAATCCTGAGCGACGAAGCTGCTATGAATCAATTGCGCCAGAGTATCATTGAGGTAAGAGAGAAAAGGACGATTCCCTGGAATGAGGCGAAGAAAATACTCGGAACGGATTCTTAACAATCCCGCGAGTAGTGTATTTTTACAACACTGTAGTAAAGAGACAATATGAACTGGCGACTTGTTTTTTACATGGATGCTACAGGAACCGAACCTGTTAAGGATTTCATCCTGAAACAGCCCGATGGAGCAATCGCTGAAATCCTCCATGTTTTCAAACTGTTAAGGGAATTCAATATCCGGCTGGGTATGCCGTACGTTAAGAAGATAGATAAATCCGGCCTTCGTGAATTGCGAATCAAACACGGTTCCAGTCTCTATCGGATTTTTTTCTTCGCTGCTGCCAATGACACGTTTATCTTACTGCATGCCATCATGAAAAAAGGGGGGAAAATACCCGTGAACGATATAGTGCTTGCTGAAAACCGGATAAAAGAATTTCTTTCCGGCAATTGACAATATAACGTATCAGTTATATTATAGTCTCATACACCTGAAGGTTGATAGAAAACTATATGAATGATGAACAACCCACAAATTACGAAGAATTCGAAGCCGGGTTACTTAAGAAACCGGAAATCAGAAAAGAATATGACGCACTAACCCCGAAGTACGAAATGATTCAAAACCTCATTCAACGCAGGAATAGTCTCGGCCTCAGTCAAACAGAACTCGCCCGGTTAATCGGCACCAAACAACCGGCAATTTCCAGACTGGAAAAAGGTGATTATAATACAACTATGAACACTTTTTTCAAAGTGGCGGATGCATTAGGCCTGGATATATCCATAAAAGCCAGGAAACATACCGGTAAACGGGTCTCTGTCTGAAATAACAAATAAGGAAATACTCCTTTACGCTACGCATCAACTAAACACCACATGTTCAGCGCACTTGCGCAATTACGTAAAAACAATAACAACCGGAGGCTGAAATGCAGAAAATACCTGTGGAACATAAAACCATGGTCTATCCCATGCCTGCCTTCCTTATCGGGGCGGAGGTGGACGGGAAACCTAACGTCATGACGGCAGCCTGGTCGGGTATCGGCGGCAGCGAACCGCCGGTCATCACCGTCGGCATCCGGCATTCCCGCTATACCCTGAAAGGAATCCGGCAGAACATGACCTTTTCCGTGAACGTCCCCTCAGTCGATATCGCCCGGGAAACCGATTACTGCGGCCTCGAATCCGGCAGTAAAGTCGATAAAATCAAAGTCTGCGGGTTCGACGTTTTCTACGGCAAACTGACAAACGCACCGATGATTGAGCAGTGTCCGATAAATCTGGAATGCAGGGTGATACACCTGCTCGATGTCGGCAGCCACATGCTGGTTGTAGGGGAAATCAAGGAAACCTATGTCAGCGAAGATTGCCTGACGGATGGACGACCGGATGTCGATAAGATTAAACCCTTCGCCTTCAATCCGCGGCCGGGCGCCGATTACCAGGCGTTCGGAGATATCGTCGGACAGGCGTTCGGCATCGGGCTGGAACTGCGGAAGTAACAAACAATCGTAAACCGGCGAAGTTACAGTTTCCTGAATTCCTGGAGGCTTTCGAAATCAATCAGGCCGCTTTCGGCAATGCTTTCGACGTAGATACCGTTTTCGACGGCAGCCGCCACCGGGTTCAGACCGCCGAGCTGGACGATGCCGATTCGGTTGAGGGGAACGGTTATCCGGCATAACGGCTCGCTGGTGTTTCCAACGGCAAAAACACCCCGGATACCGGCCTGCCTGAGGAGTTCAACTTTCTCCTCGAGAGCTTCGCGGGCGGCAGCGGGAATGGTCCGGAAAACCCCGATAACCTTACCGTTACCGGTACGGGCGGCTTCGGCAACGGTCGTCATCTTCGCCCGGATGAACTGCTCGGAAGGGTCGAGCGATGTTCCCGCATAATCGATAATCCCGACGAACCTCCGTGCCTGCCGGTTTCGTATCTCCAGCACGCCGCCGAATTTGAAATCAGTGGGGATTCCCGCCCTCAGCAGGACGCCGTTGATAACCACGCTGCAGACGGTAGCGAAGCCGATTTTCCCGGGGGGAATGACAATCGAACCGAGTTTTTCACCTTCACCGGCAACCGCCACCAGGGTACTGACGCACAACCCCGTTTTGAAAGCATCACGCATGACACTCAGCGCTTTCTTGAATTTCCCGGCATCGAACACCGAAGTGTTGATAGACAGCTTGCCGGTCTTCTTCACCGGGTCAAAGGTCGTCTGATAGGCAAGCATCTCCAGTTTCTCACGAACGAATCCGAGGTGCTGGGGAGCCAGGGCGTCTTTCACTTCCTGCATCCCGAGGGGCGTGATGGACCGGCCGTCGTGACCTTCGGGAAGGGTGTAGCCGCGTTCGTCGGCAATCTTGAGGTGATACCGTACCGCCCGCTGGCTGAGGAATATGCCTTCATCTTCGAGGCGGCGGGAAATAGTAATGGAACCGAGAGGTTCTGAAGATTCACTCAGGATTTTCAGTATGGTTATCAGTTTATTTTCGGCATCGGCGCCGAAACCCTGTTCCATCGAAATCCTCTCCTGCCGTTTGCTGCGATACCATTATACCATTATTGTGTGGCCGGTGCATTCGAAATGTCCCGGTGATACTGTTGCAATGACTTGACATAAGGTATCGTCCGGCGGCAGGCCTTGATTCCTTTCACCGCCGCCGTCGCCGCCGCCAGGGTGGTGATGTACGGCACGCGGTACTTAATGGCCGCCTTGCGGATATAGGAATCGTCATGGGTACTGACCTTATCCGAGGGGGTATTTACTACGAGCTGAATCTCACCGCTCTTGATGGCATCGGTGATATTCGGCCGGCCTTCGTACTCTTTTAAAATCGGCTCCGAAGGTATGCCGAGCCCGGTAAGATAGGCATGGGTACCGGCGGTCGCTTTCAGCTTGAAGCCGATTTCCGCGAATTGTCCGGCCAGTTCCCCGGCTTTTTCCCGGTCCTGTTCGGCAACGGTTATCAGTACCGTTCCCTGCATCGGCAGGGGATTCACCCCTTCCTGGGCTTTCCAGAACGCCAGGTCGAAGGAACCGGCAATGCCGAGTACTTCACCGGTCGATTTCATTTCCGGCCTCAGCACCGGGTCGACGTCCGGGAACATGTAGAAGGGGAAAACCGATTCCTTGACGCCGTAGTGGGGCACCTTGTGCCTGACCAGGTTCAGATCCTTCAGCTTCTTCCCCATGATGAGACTGGTGGCCAGTTTTGCCATCGGGATGCCGCAGACCTTCGACACGATTGGCACCGTCCGGGAAGCCCGGGGGTTGGCTTCTATTACGTACACCGTATCGTCGCAGATGGCGTACTGAACGTTCATCAGGCCGACCACCTTCAGTTCTCCGGCTATCTGTTTCGTGTATTTCTCAATGGTTTCGATATGTTTTTTCGGCAGGCTGACCGACGGCAGAACGCAGGCAGCATCGCCCGAATGAACGCCGGCGAATTCGATGTGCTCCATGATTGCCGGGATAATGACCTCTTCACCGTCCGACAGGGCATCCGCTTCGGTTTCGATGGCATTCTGCAGGTACCGCTCAATCAGTACCGGTTTCCCCGGCATAACCTGTACGGCAGTGGTAACGTACCGCCTCAGTCCGGCTTCGTCGTGAACGATTTCCATACCCCGTCCGCCGAGCACGTAGGAAGGCCGGAGAATTATCGGGTAACCGATTCTTCCGGCAATCTCAAGCGCTTCTTCGAGGCTTTCGGCGATGCCGGATTCGGGCATAGGGATGTTGAATTTCTGCATCATCTCCCGGAACCTGCCCCGGTCGGAGGCAATATCGATTGAGTTCACCGATGTCCCCAGTATTGTTACGCCGGCTTTTTCCAGATCTTCGGCGATATTGAGGGGTGTCTGCCCGCCGAACTGGACGATGACGCCGAGCGGTTTTTCCATACGGTAGATGTTGAGTACATCCTCGACCGTCAGCGGTTCGAAGTAAAGCCGGTCGGAGGTATCGAAGTCGGTCGAAACCGTCTCCGGATTGCAGTTTACCATTATCGTTTCGAAGCCGTCGTTGCGCAGGGCGTAGGAAGCATGAACGCAGCAGTAATCGAACTCGATACCCTGCCCGATGCGAATCGGGCCGCTGCCGAGGACGATTGCTTTCTGCCGGTTCGTCGGTTCGACTTCGTTCTCAATCTCGTAGGTGCTGTAGTAGTAGGGGGTGGCTGCTTCGAACTCGGCGGCACAGGTATCGACCGTCTTGTAGACAGCCCTGATACTCCAGCTTTCCCGCAGTTCGGCGATATGGACCGGCGAACCTCCGGCCAGACGGGCTATCTGGTCGTCAGAAAAGCCGAGCCGTTTCGCTTCCCACATCAGTTCCTGGGTAAGCTGTTTCGAGCTTAACGATTTTTCCATCTCGAGGATATTGCCCATCTTCGAAAGGAACCAGGGATCGATGTGGGTCCGTTCCGAAATCTCGCGAGCCGTCACTCCCTTCCTCATGGCCGACATTATCGCCCACAGGCGAAGGTCGTTCGGTTCCATGGGGTAGGAATTGATGTCCGTCGCCCACTGCCAGGACGGGTCTTCCCAGAGAAGCGATTTCCGGTTGGTTTCAAGCGAGCGGACCGCTTTCTGGAGAGCGGCTTCGAATGTCCGCTCGATGGCCATTACCTCACCGGTGGCCTTCATCTGGGTACCGAGACGGCGATTATCCGCCGAGAACTTGTCGAATGGCCAAGAAGGTATCTTTACCACCACATAATCGAGTGCCGGTTCGAACGAAGCCATCGTTTTCCCGGTTATCTGGTTGGGAATTTCATCGAGGGTTTTACCGATGGCAATCTTCGAGGCGACCCGGGCGATAGGGTAGCCGGTCGCCTTGCTGGCGAGGGCCGAGCTCCGGCTCACCCGGGGGTTCACCTCGATGACATAATATTGACTGCTTTTGGGGTCGAGGGCGAACTGGACGTTGCAACCGCCTTCGATGCCGAGCGCCCGGATAATGTTGAGGCTGGCGGTCCGGAGCATCTGGTATTCCTTGTTCGTCAGCGTCTGGCTGGGAGCAACGACGATACTGTCTCCGGTATGGACGCCCATCGGGTCGAGATTTTCCATGTTACAGATGGTAATGCAGTTATTGGCGCTGTCCCGCATCACCTCGTATTCGAGTTCTTTCCAGCCGACCAGTGACTGCTCCAGCAATACCTGGGTAATCGGGCTGGCGGACAGGCCTTTTGCTACCATCGTTTCCAGTTCTTCCCAGTTGTTGACAACGCCCCCGCCCGTGCCGCCGAGGGTATAGGCAGGGCGAATGATGATGGGTAATCCGAGTTCTTTCGCCACTTCCTTTGCCTGCTCGACCGTATTGACGGTATAGCTTGACGGCACCGGTTCGCCGATTTCGATGAGGAGCTGCTTGAACAGCTCCCGGTCTTCGGCATTTCTGATTGTCTGAATCGGCGTTCCCAGTACCCGGACGCCGTACTTCTCGAGGACACCGGCATCAGCCAGCTTTACGGCAAGGTTGAGTCCGGTCTGTCCTCCGAGGGTTGGTAACAGGCCGTCCGGGTGTTCTTTCTGAATAATCCTCGTCACCATATCGATCGTCAGGGGTTCGATGTAGGTGACATCGGCAATTCCTTCGTCGGTCATAATCGTTGCCGGATTCGAGTTCACCAGCACCGAGATAATACCTTCCTCGCGCATGGCTTTGCACGCCTGCGCGCCGGCGTAGTCGAACTCCGCCGCCTGGCCGATGACGATGGGACCCGAACCGATTATCAGAACTTTTTCTGGCTTCGCCGGCAAGGTAATTATCCTTCCATCTGACGTTTGGCAGCTTCGATAACGTTTTTCATGAGCATGATGTTGGTCATCGGTCCGGTGCCGCCCGGTACCGGAGTAATCATGCCGGCAACTTCGCTTGCTTCTTCGAAGGCGACATCGCCGACCATCTTGTCATTCTCGAAATTGACACCGAAGTCGATGACGATAGCGCCGGGTTTTATCCAGTCCTTTTTAATCATGTTGGCTTTACCGACTGCCGCGCAGAGAATATCGGCGGTTCGGCAGATTGCCGGAAGGTCGGCTGTTGCCGAATGGCAGATGGTCACGCTGGCATTTTCCCGAAGGAGGAGCAGGGCCATCGGTTTACCGACGATATTCGAGCGGCCGACGATAACGGCATGCTTGCCCTTCAGCGAGACATTATTTCTCTTCAGTATCTCCATGCCTCCCGAGGGAGTCGCCGGAGCGAAGAACGGGCCGACCATTGCCGGGCGTCCCGTCGGGCCGGCTTGAGCCAGTCTGCCGGTGTTGACCGGAGTAACGCCGTCGACATCTTTATCGGAGGATAAGACCGCTTTCACGGCTGCTTCATCGATACCTTTCGGTAACGGTTCCTGGACCATGATGCCGTGAATGGATTTATCGGCATTGAGTTTCGCGACCAGGGCAACGACTTCCTGCTGGCTGGCGGTTTCGGGCAGGGTATGCAGCTGGAAACCGATACCCCTGGCGCCAAGCGCCTTTTCGAGGGCGTTGCTGTAGCTGATGGAGGCCGGGTCATCGCCCGCCCGCACGACGGCGGCCGTCGGCGCGAAGCCGTATTTTTCCGTGAAGGCTTTGACATCAGCTTCGATTTCAGCCCTCATCGTTTTAGCTAAATCACTGCCGCTAAGTAAGGTTGCACTCATTTTTCTTGTTCTCCTATTCTTTAATTA
>CAZOGR010000037.1:0-12082 GCA_964579355.1 uncultured Dehalococcoidales bacterium
GCATAGGTCAGCAATCGACTGTTTATCCAGCGTCGGTTAACGAAAAAACTCATGAAGTTCCGGTTCGCCCGGCTGAGCGAGGGCGACCCGGCCAGTCCGGAAACACTCAGCCCGGAATGAACCTGCCACCCGTCCGCATCCCCACCAAGATGAATCATTGCCGCGGCTGTTTCCGCTCCGTAGATTTCGAATACAGCTTCAGCCAGGCTACCCGTCCCGGGCGTCCGTAGACTGGTCCGTCCGTCGACCGTCAGGGTAAAACTCACCTCCGGATAGGCGAGAGCGTAACGGGTAACGATATCGGCAATGTGGCTGTTTTCGGTCGAGACCGATTTTAGAAATTTCAGCCTTGCCGGTACATTCCGCAGGAGGTTACGCACGGTAACGGTTGTCCCTTTCGCCCGTCCGCGGCTGCCTGATTCGAGGACATCGCCCTCTTTGATGAAGATAAAGTTACCGGTCTCGCCTTCGGCGGCGGTTACAACCTCGATGTTCGAGACGGCAGCAATGCTGGGGAGCGCTTCGCCCCGGAAACCGAGACTGCCGATGGCATAGAGGTCTTCGAGACTGGCTATCTTGCTGGTGGCGTGCCGCTGAAAGGCCGTTTCCAATTCCCCGGCGGGGATACCTGAGCCGTCATCCGTCACCCGTATCAGGGCTGTTCCGCCACCGGTCGTTTCGACGGTGATGCGGGTTGCCCCGGCATCGAGGGAATTCTCTACCAGCTCCTTGACCACCGAAGCCGGCCGCTCGATGACTTCACCGGCGGCAATCCGGTTGACCATGTCTCTATCAAGTATCCTGATAGTCATCTCTTCCACCCCTTTTGCCGGTATCATACACGTTTCCGTGTAAGATGTCAAGTGAAATTCGGGAGAGTTAAATAGCAGGTGATACTACTTTACCTCCCCTGATTCGAAGTATCTGTTCTTGATTCCGATTACAAGCCCGAACAGTGTAGACCGCCAAGGTTGTTAATTTATGTGCAGAGCAGATGATGCCCTATCATTCCACCCTTGGAAAAATAGAACCTCGTAGGTGGATCCTGCTGGTCCTTCAAAGTAATCACCTTCAAAATTCTCATCCTCATAAAGCCTGGTCGCAGTACATGTTGTATTCACTTCCATCGACGATATTTCATCGTCCCAACCTGGCGGCATATTTCCCAGACTAATGCGATAATCAAGGTTTATCGCATTACCCCCACAAAACCAGTCTTAATAGTAGTGAGTGTACGTCGCATCCACATCCCGTATTTCTTCTCGTGTATCGGCGTAAGGAGACGCTGCCGCCTGCTCCTGTTTGAACTTCTGAAAACCTTCCTCGGTTGTGAAAGCATAGAGTCTGCCATCATTCCCTGTTATGAATCCGAGTTGCTGTCCATCGAATTTTCGGATTTCTTCGGAAGAATACACAGTTCCGTCTATTACGATTTCATCACAAGATGGGACCCGATGGACTATCTCAGCTTCGTCTTCCGGAGACATTTCAATCGCTTTAAGTATTTCCTCCCTGGTTAATCCACTAAAATCAACGGTCTTGATATCGCCTCCCGGAACAATCCAGTGAAACACCCCTGCGACTGTATATGACCCCACAGCATCCGGCGGTTTGTTCTCGGGATCATCTCCCTCGAATTCGCTATCTGATGCCGCTAAAGCAGTAGCGCTGAATACAGAGAGTATTCCCAGCAGAATTACCATGAAAATACATGTTATCTTTTTCATAAACTACTTCTCCTCTTTGTCAATTTTTCATTTCCCGCAATGATTACTTTACTTATTTTCACCTCCCGATTGTCCATTCTACCCCCACTATAACATCCTAATATGAATTGCACATGAATTATAAATGAATTATCGATGAATTACTTGTAATTTAGATGACACTGAGATATAAAGTATATGAATTGGGGGTTCAATATGAGGTTACTAATCATTGAAGATGACGAACAACTGGCCAATCTGATACGGCGGAGTTTCAACGAAGAAGGATACGTTGTAGATGTGGCGGATACCGGGGTCAGCGGGGAAACGTTAGCCTCCAGCATACCTTATGATGCCATTATTCTTGATATTATGCTACCGGATGTCGATGGATTTGAAATATGTAAAAGACTTCGGCAAAAGAACATTCATGCCCGCATTCTCATCCTGACAGCGAAAAGCAGTATAAAGGATAAAGTGAAAGGGCTCGACTTCGGAGCTGATGACTATCTCATTAAATCATTCGAGTTCGAAGAACTTTCAGCCCGTATACGCTCTCTGCTACGCAGGAACTACAATACCGATACCCCGGTCATTAAGATAGGCGAACTAAGCCTCAACACAATAACACGAGAACTGAAACGGGGAGAAATATTCATAGATCTGACGAACAAGGAATTTTGTCTTCTCTGGTATATGATGAGTAATCCGAACGCTGTTATTACCAGAAGGATGATGGAGAACCACTGCTGGGATCTCACACTGAACAGTGAATCGAACCTTATTGACGTTTACATCCAGCGAATACGAAAAAAGATTGATTCGGGAGAAACTCCCAGCATGATAGAAACCATCCGAGGTGCCGGTTACATATTGAAAAACCGATGAAGATCAATTTTAACATTAAATTAAAGATTATCCTCTGGTTCTTGGTGTGTATAACCATTACCCTCTTCTCCGGAGGTAGTATCATTTTCATCCTTCTCAACAGACAACTTACTCACGCTGATTCTGAACTGCTTTCAACGAAAATCCTTCACATCGTCAACATCGAAGGATCCGCGGTTATTCAAAATGTAATGGACGGCTCCGTAACTGAAAGCAAAGGAGATGAATATCCTTTATTAAGCATAAGAATGACAATTGAAAATCTCAGAAAAACGACAACAACCAATTCTCCGGTCAAACTTGAAACACCGGAAGGGTTGTTAACTTTAGACGTAAAGTCAATAGACAACAGCGAATTGCCCGAATCGACCGAGGTCTGGATGTATCTGTACCAGTCTCCTGAGTATCCGGATGAATTCAGGTTGTTTGTACTATACAAAACCGGATACGATCAGACATTGAATGACCTGGGCAGTATGTTTTGGATTACCGTTCTCTGTACACTCGGTATCGCCGGAGGACTCGGTTATGTATTCATGAAGAAGATTTTACAACCTATCACAACCATAATCCGAACCGCTAACTCAATGGAAGACACCAACTTAGTAGAGAGAATTCCGGTCGAGAAAAAGGATGAGATAGGACAACTTGCGGAAACGCTAAATCATATGCTGGACCGTCTAGAAGCAGCCTTCACCAGAGAAAAACAATTTACCTCGGATGTATCTCACGAACTTGGAACGCCGCTATCGTTAATCCAGGGAGAAGCTTCTCTCGCACTTAGTACTGCAAGGAACGATGAAGAATACAAGACAGCGTTCAAGAACATATTGAAAGAATCGGATTACATATATTCGATAACCCAAAAACTATTATTCCTGTCACGCGACTCTACGAATATCCATATCCACTTTGAACAATTAGACTTAAATGAACTACTCCATGAACTGATACAGGATTTAGAATATCTCTGTCAGAACAATGATATAGCAATCAGGTTCTTTTCATCGAACACTCGGAAGATTAAGGGAGATCGGATACTCCTGATAGAACTATTCTTCAATATCCTCACGAATGCAATTCGGTATACTCCCACAAACGGATGTATATCGCTATTTTGCCAAGAATCCGGGCAATACGTATTAACATCAATAACAGATACCGGTACCGGAATTTCAGATGGGGATCTACCGTATATTTTCGATCGTTTTTTTTCAACCGAGCGAACACAGGTCGATCTTAAAAGTGGGTCGGGACTGGGACTTACCATCAGTAAAAGGATCGCTGAATTGCATGGCGGGATGATAGAAGCACGAAGTACCATAGGGACAGGTAGTACCTTTATAGTCAGCCTGGCCATCGAAGGAAGAAGGTTTGAACACGGGTGATCGGTTTGATTAAGTATCCCGACTAGTCGTCTTTTCGAGGTTGGCAAAGCTGAGGAGCAGTTTCTTGACGGCACCATTGAAGGCAATGACGATTTCTGCATCGTCTTTCTTCGGCTGGCAACAAACGACGATTGCCTTGCCAAACTGGGCGTGATAGACGTGATCGCCGCCGGAAGTTTCGACGGTGATGCGGGTTGCCCCGGCATCGAGGGAATTCTCTACCAGCTCCTTGACCACCGAAGCCGGCCGCTCGATGACTTCACCGGCGGCAATCCGGTTGACCATATCCCTGTCGAGTATCCTGATAGTCATCTCTTCCACCCCTTTTGTCGATATGATACACGTTTCCGTGTAAACTGTCAAGACGCCAGGTCTTTTTACGCCCGGTCAATCCGTTCGAGGACGTCATCGACGATATCCTTGTACGAAACACTCTCATCTCCCGAAGAGAGCGCTTCGAAGAAACAGGAAGACAGATAACGAAGGTGTTTTTTCGCCGGAATTCCCGATATCGCACAGGTGTAGGCAATGGTAAGAGCAGCCAGCGGTAAGGTACCGATAAGCATGAATCGGTTGTCGCCGACCAGGTCGTCGATATTCCCGACACCAGTCATCGCCACCAGTTCCCGGTGATATCGATAGTATTCTTCTCCGAATTCTTCGAGAAACCAGCGGTCGTATGATTCTTTCGTTGCCAGGACTCGCCGGTCTTCATACCTGACCGACGGCCCGGCGCCGCCTTTCGGAAGCAGCCCTTCATCCCGGGCTCTCCGGTAGAGCGGTGTTCCCTCGACGGGTATCCAGGCGTGCGAAAGGTAGTCCGGGTAGTTCGGCCGTCCGAGGAAATTCGAAAGATTCGCCGTCATGAACATGATATTGCTATAGAGGTCACGCATATTCATAAACGGATGAAACGGAATGAAGTGCAGCCACTGCGGAATGCCGGCTTTTTCCAGCCTCCAGATGGCAAGCCGATTCATTTCCGGGGTCGTTCCTTTGTTGAAGACAGCGAGCGACCGCTGCGAACCGGCTTCGATACCGATTTCCAGGCAAATCAGGCCACTGTCCCGGAGAACTCGCAAGATACCGGCCGCTTTCCGTATCAGCGACGGATGGGCGCCGGTCGACCACTTCATGCCGAATCGTTTCATTATCCCGGCAATCGCCACCGCCCGGCCGGTCTCGAACAGCGTCAATTCACCGGTCAGGTATACCTTTGCCGCTCCCAGTCGCTTTGCCTGTTCGACTTCGATACCGATTCTTCCCGGGTCTTTCAACCGGACGACCGGATACATGTCCCGGATAGAGCAGAAAGCGCAGTGAAAAATGCAGCCCCGGCTTTCTTCGATATTGAACCAACCCCCGTATTCGGATACCGGCTGCAGCAGGTCCATCGCCGGCGGAGCGAGGCTGTTGATATCCAGGAGCGGCCGGTCCGAATTAACGACCACCTTTTCTCCGTCGAAAAAGGTCACTCCCCGGATACCATGCAGGCTCTCCTGCCGGAGCAGGACATTGAACAACTCTCCGGCAGTCTCTTCGCCTTCACCTCGGACGACCGCGGTAACCGATGAAGCCCGGCAGTCAGCCGCCCGGCGATAGAGGTCAACAGCGCTCGCTTCGTGATTCGCCGTCGCGCCGTGGCCGCCGATTACCACGTGGGCATTGACACGGAAGGCTTCTTCGCAGATTTTCTCTGCTTCCTCGACGGCCGAACTGTGAAGTGTACATCCGACGATGAACGGCCTGATTTTCTCAATCTCCTGCCGGATAATCCGGAGAGTCTCGTCATATCCATACTTTTTCACGAGGCGGCAGCCGTCGATAATCCTGACATCCGAATACCCGGAATTTCTCAACCGACCGGCGACCGAAGCCAGACCGAGCGGCTGGACAATCGATCTATCGAGTCTGACCGGAGGATTGACAAGAACGATACTGTTATTCATGGGTAATTCGCCACTAACTTGATAGTACCATATTCCCCGGCCGCCCGTTGTCGTTTTTCACCATGGCACTCTACGAGGCACGAAACAAAGGCAGGACAAAAAAAGAAAGCTGACGAAGGTTCCATAGATACCGAATCACGCTCAGTATTAATTGCGGAACTACGAATCGGGAATTACTCGGTTTTTTCGAGGTTGGCGAAGCTGAGGAGAAGTTTCTTGACGGCACCGTTAAAGGCGATAACGATTTCCGCGTCGTCTTTCTTCGGCTGGCAACTGACGACGATTCCCTTGCCGAACTGGGCGTGGAAAACGTGGTCGCCGGCCTCATATTCCATGACGGGGATGGTTCTTACCGGTTCGTTGACCGAAGGCTTATTCCAGGAGTAAATCGAGGGTGTTACCTTCTCGTCGCTCGCATTCTTCCAATCACCGGCGGAAATGAGATGTTTCGGGATATCGTTAAGGAAGCGGGACGGTTCGCTTATCTGGCTCCTGCCCATCAGCGTCCTCCGGAAGGCCCGGACAAGGTAGACGCGTTTTTGAGCGCGGGTCACGCCGACGTAGCAGAGTCGGCGCTCCTCTTCCATCTGAGTCGGGTCATCAAACGTCCGAAAATGCGGCAGCAGCCCATCCTCCATCCCGGCGATAAAGACGACCGGAAATTCCAGTCCTTTCGCTTGGTGGAGGGTTATCAGAGTCACGCCGGAGGCTGTTTCATCGAGTCCGTCGACGTCCGAGACCAGCGTTACCTCTTCAAGAAAAGCCGCCAGGTCTTCCTGAGGTGTTTCACCTCCGAAATCCTTCTGAGCGACCGAACGGAGTTCCATGACGTTATCCCAGCGTTCTCTCCCCTCGCCGCTCGATTCGTCCTTGATGTACGTTTCGTACCCGGAACGTTTTACTACCAGGTCAAAAAGGTCTATCAGTTTTAAGTCAACACTCTTCCTGATTAGTTCTTCCATCAGCTCCCCGAAAGCCTTCAGTACCCGGGTGATATGGGAATTGAAAGGCGACTTCGTTTCATCGAAACCGTCGGTGCTCATCATCTTGAGAGCTTCGTACTGAGAAAGACCCATAGATTTCGCCCAGGCAGCCAGTTTCAATTGCGTCTGCTGCCCGATACCGCGCTGCGGAACGTTGATGACCCGCATCAGGCTGACGCTGTCGTGAGGATTCTGAATCAGCCGCAGGTAGGCGATGATGTCCTTGACCTCGCGCCGCTCGTAGAAGCGGGTCCCGGCGACCAGTTTATAGGGCATGCCGTACTTCAGAAAGGCTTCCTCGAGGACTCGCGACTGGGCATTGGTACGGTACATCACCGCGCAATCGCCCTGGGTAAACTCGCCGCTGTCAACCAGCCGTTCCACCTCGCTGACGACGAACTGGGCTTCTTCCTGTTCGGTATAGGTCTCAACCACCACCACCGACGTCCCTTCGTCGTTCTGAGTCCAAAGATTGACCGGCTTGCGCTGGCGGTTCGCTTTAATAATATGAGACGCGGTATCAAGGATTATCTTAGTGGAACGGTAGTTCTCTTCGAGCATGATGACCCGGGCGTCCGGATAATCCTTTTCGAAATTGAGGATATTCCGGACGTCCGCCGCCCGCCAGGAATATATCGACTGGTCGGGGTCGCCAACTACGCAGACATTGCGATATTTACCGCCGAGCTGGCGGACAAGCTCGTACTGGACGAGGTTGGTATCCTGGAATTCGTCAACCAGAAGATGCACGTACCGATTCTGATAACGCGCCAGTACATCGGGATGATGCCTGAAGAGCATGACTGTTTTCATGAGCAGGTCATCGAAATCGAGAGCGTTGCTGTTTTCCAGCAGACGCTGATAGTTTTCGTAGACCCGGCTGACTACCTCGTCGAAATAGTTACGGGCTGCTTTGTTGAACTCGTCGGGAGTCAGCATGCTGCTTTTAGCCGAAGAAATAGTAGCGATGACCGCCGAAGGAGAATATTGCCTGGGATCGAAATCCGCCTCGTGAATACTGCGCTTCACCAGCGATAGCTGGTCATCCCGGTCGTAAATGACGAAATTCGGCTCGACGCCGATGGCACTGCCGCTGGTACGAAGGATACGGACAGAGATAGCGTGAAATGTTCCGAGAGTAATGTCATGAACCGAACCGCTGACCAGATGTCTCAGCCGTTCTTCCATTTCCCTGGCGGCCTTGTTGGTAAAAGTTACCGCCATGATGCTTCGAGGATTGACACCGCATACCCTGATGAGATAGGCGACGCGATGGGTAATTACCCTTGTTTTTCCACTGCCCGGGCCGGCTAATATCAGTACCGGTCCTTGTACTGCCTCGACAGCTTCTCTCTGTGCCGGATTGAGCTTTGACAGGATTTCTTCCATGCAACTGGTATTATACCATCAACCGGGATTTATTATAAGTCGGTTTACCAACGGCATATTGAAAAAAGCAACACTACACAATCATTTTTCGGCGTCTTTCGCAGTTTCCCTCGTTTTCCTGCCGACGTTTCTAAAAAAAGATACCTGTGTCATTCGAAAAAAATACGCGCTCAAATACATTGTTTCAAGCCTTTCGGAATGATACAATCACTCTATCGAATATACACTTCCGAACAGAGAGGGGGATTCGACTCCATTGAATACCAGCGACCTGGAGGGAATACAGGCGGGTAACAGCTTTTCGGACCGCATCGCCGACGTTCCCCGCTCCTTTATCAGGGAAATACTCAAGGTAACCATCGATCCGTCGATAATCTCCTTCGCCGGAGGTCTGCCGAACCGGAACCTGTTTCCGGTGGAAGAACTGAAACTGGCGACGGACAGAGTCCTCGACCGGTACGGGACCGATATATATCAGTACAGCAACTCCGAGGGCTTTGCCGAGCTGAGAGAATGGATATCCCGGCGATATAAGAAGAGAAATCTCGATATCCCGGTCGACGATATCCTGATAACGAACGGCTCGCAGCAGGGACTCGATTTACTCGGAAAGATTTTCGTCAATGAAAACGACCCGGTTATCATCGAAGAACCCGGTTATCTCGGGGCAATCCAGGCTTTCTCGATATTCAGGCCGGAATCCCGGACCGTCCCGGTAAACGACGAGGGAATGGATATCGAACGCCTGAAACAGACAATGAAAACATCCCGGCCGAAACTCATCTACACTGTCCCTAACTTCCAGAATCCGGCCGGTATCTCCTACTCGGAGGAGAACCGGAGAGAAATCGCCCGTCTCCTGGAAGGAACCCGGACGTTTTTAGTTGAAGACGACCCGTACGGCGATTTACGGTACTCGGGAAATCCCTTGACCTCGTTCAAAACCTTCCTTCCGGATAACGCCATTCTCCTCGGTTCGTTTTCCAAGATAATCGTGCCGGGCTTCCGCCTCGGCTGGATTGTCGCCAAACCGGAAATCATGGAGAAACTGATTATCGCCAAGCAGGCCTCCGACCTGCATACCAACCAGTTCATGCAGTACATCGTGTACCAGTACCTGAAGGATAACGATATCGATACCCACATCGAAAAGATAAAGAAAGCCTATGGAAATCAGCTCGAAGCGATGGCGGAAAGCATCGATACCTTCTTTCCCGCCGGAGTAACCCGTACGCATCCGCGGGGAGGCATGTTTATCTGGGTGGAACTGCCCGAGGGGATTTCCGCCAGGGCTTTGCTCGACAAAGCTATCAAGGACAAGGTAATTTTCGTTCCCGGCGACCCTTTTTACGTTAACCGGCTGGATACGAATACGATGCGACTGAATTTTTCATGCAGCAGTGAAGAGGTTATCCGGGACGGCATCGAACGACTCGGGAAAGCGATAAGAAGGATTATGGCAAAATAAGTAATAAATGAATAATAACAATGAAACAATCGCCGGACTGTACTCACTAGCCGATGATTTACGGTCGATTGCCAACCACGGCTTGAAGTATCCGCATGACAGGTTCGAGAAAGAACGTAACGAACAGGTGCTGGCAGCCTCCGTCAGGCTCATCGCTCTCCTTGAAAACCGGCCGCTCCTTGATGTTCTCGAACCTTACCGGGACAATACCGGCTATGTAACCCCGCTCATCGGAGCGGAAGCAGCCGTCTTCCGTAATGGGAAGCTCCTCCTGATTCAGCGCCATGACGACCGTCTGTGGGCGGTACCTGGCGGAGCTGTCGATGTCGGAGAGACCCTGGCAACCGCCGCCCTGAGAGAACTTGAAGAAGAAACCGGCCTGACCGGAGCGATTTACCGGTTACTGGGCATCTTCGATTCCCGAATATGGAAAAGCCAGCAGAAAACCCATATTTTTCATGTCATTTTCCAGGTCGAAGCCTTCCGGGGAGAACCGGCGGTCACGGAAGAAGCCCTCGATTTCGGCTTTTTCCCGCCGGACAACCTGCCTCCGCTCTCGCCCGGGCATAATACAAGGGTTCCCTTCCTGTTCGAACTCATGGAAGAGAAATATAATGTTCCTTTTTTCGATGCACCCGATTCATTTCCTGAATCAACCAGCTTTGGGTAGAAAAATACCAAGAAAGGTTTGGTACGTCGAATGAAATATATACTACCGCCAAAACTAAAACATGGCGACGGAATCCGGGTCATCGCGCCATCACGTTCATTATCGATAATACCCAAATCGGTTACAGAGATAGCCGACAAACGATTCACTCAAATGGGCATGAAACTTTCATTCGGCAAGCATGTTAACGAGTGTGATGAATTCAACTCAAGCTCGATAGAATCTCGTCTGGATGACTTTCACGATGCTTTCAGAAATCCGGAAGTTAAAGCTGTTCTCACCGTTATCGGCGGCTATAACAGTAATCAACTGCTGCGGTACCTCGATTGGGACCTGATAAAGAACAATCCAAAGATATTCTGCGGGTTCTCCGATATCACCGCCCTGAACAATGCTATCCTTGCAAAAACCGGACTTGTTACTTATTCAGGGCCTCACTATATCATGTTCGGGCAGGAATTGGGTTTCGACTATACACTCGATTATTTCAGAAAATGTCTTTTCGATGATACACCGGTTATAGTTAATCCGAGCCTGAAATGGAGTGATGATAGATGGTTCACAGACCAGCAGAATCGACGGCTGATTGATAATGATGGTTACTGGATTATCAACGGCGGTGAAGCCGAGGGTCGGATAATCGGCGGCAATCTTTGCACCCTGAACCTGTTGCAAGGGACCGAATATTTCCCTGACCTGGCCGATTCGGTACTGTTCATCGAGGACGATGATGAATCGCAGGCCCATACCTTCGACCGGGATTTACAATCGTTAATTCACCTACGCAACTTCGATAAAGTCAGAGGCATCGTTATCGGCCGATTTCAAAAAAACAGCAATATTACAAGAGATAAACTGACGAATATCATCAAGACCAAAAGGGAACTCGATAACCTTCCGGTCATTGGGAACGCCGATTTCGGCCATACCGACCCGAAAATAACCTTTCCGATTGGTGGCCTCGTATCGCTGGAAGCCTCAGAAAGTACCGTGAAACTGGTAATCAGGGAACACTGACAGAACAATCCCGGTCATCAAACCGAATAGTTTTACTTCCAGCCTGTATTATTCCCGTATATTGTGTTACTTTAGTATCGGAAACAATACAAGAGGTGAAAGAATGGTCGGCAATGAATATCCAGATAGAAACCTTAAAATCCTGAGTGGCAGCGCTCATCCGGAACTGGGCAAAGAAATCAGCGACCTGCTTAACGTACCGTTATCAGACACCCATATCAGTAGATTTGCCGACAGCGAAACCCACGTTCAGTTGGAAGACAGCATGCGCGGTCAGGATGTCTACATCGTCCAACCGACCTGCCCGCCGGTCAATGAAAACCTGATGGAGTTGCTTATTACCATCGATGCCTGCAGGAGAGCATCGGCCCATCAGATAACGGCCGTCGTACCCTATTACAGCTATGCCCGACAGGACCACAAATCGACCGGACGGGAACCGATAAGCGCCAAACTGGTTGCCGATTTAATACGTACCGCCGGGGCGGACCGGGTGGTGGCTGTCGACTTGCATGCCGCTGCCATACAGGGGTTTTTCAATATTCCCATGGACCATCTGACAGCCGTACCTACCCTGGCTGCCTGTTTTAAAGGCAATGAATTCAAAAATGCGGTCATCGTTTC
>CAZOGR010000038.1:0-12011 GCA_964579355.1 uncultured Dehalococcoidales bacterium
AGGTACACAGAATTGCAGCATCGTCTGCAGTTGCGCTCCGGATTACCAGATTATCGCTGGTCAGGTACATCCTGCTTGTTTTTCCTCCACTCGTTCGCTTTTTCCATAAGTTCCCGGGCGGCGGCCAGGGAGGCTGATGTTACCTTCAGGCCGCTGAGCATGACGGCGAGTTCGGTCAGGCGTTCCTCGTCGCTCATCTGCCTGATGGAACTGACGGTTCGGTCGCCGGAGGTGGCTTTCGTGACGTTGAAATGAGCATCGGCAAAGGCGGCTATCTGCGGCAGGTGGGTGACGCAGGTTACCTGGTGCGTCCGGGAAAGGTTCCAGAGTTTACGGCCGATTATCTCGCCGCTCCTGCCTCCGACACCGATATCTATCTCATCGAATACCAGCACCGGTATCGTATCCGCTTCTGCCAGGGCGCATTTCAAAGCGAGCATGAAACGGGAAATCTCGCCGGTGGAGGCTATTTTCGCCAGTGGCTTCAGGGCTTCCCCGGGATTGGTGGAAGCGAGAAATTCGATGTCATCGATACCGTTCGCCGAGAAATCATGCAACGTTCCGTCAGGGAGAGGAATACCGTTATCGGAAGGTTCCGAACGCACCGATACGGTAAACACAACCCCGGTCATTTCGAGGTCGTCCAGTTCTTTCCTGACCGCTTTTTCAAGGCGCACCCCGGCATCTTTTCTCTTTTCGGAAAGGCACGCAGCCAGTTCGCCCATTTCTTTTTTCAGGTTCAGTATTTCTTTTTCGAGCTTTTCCTTGCGTTCTCCGGAGAAGGTAATCGTTTCGATTTCTTCGCTGGCTTTTGTCAGGTAATCGAGGATTTCAGCGATTGAGTTTCCGTATTTCCTTTTCAGCGTCCTTATCAACTCCAGCCGCGTCTGGACTTCTTCAAGGCGTTCCGGGTCGTAGAACAGGTTTTCACCGTAATTTTTTATCTCATCGGCTATGTCAGCCAGTACATACATGGTACTTTCCAGCCGGTTATAGCTGTCTTTTAACGAGGAATCGGTTTCAAGCATCCGGCCGAGCAGCGGTAACGCTTCGTTGAGTTTCTCAATAGCCGCCGAAGACGATACCGGATTATCATCCCCGTTGACGAGCGTATATATCTCCCAGGCGGTTGCCTTCAGTTTTTCCGCGGAGGAGAGCACTGCCAGTTCGGTTTCGAGTTCTTCGTCTTCACCTTCGGCAAGTTCGGCACGGCTTATTTCATCAATCTGGAAGTTCAGTAAATCGGTCTGGCGGGAGACGTCTTTTTCCTTGCCGGAGAGCTCCCGGAGTTCCCGTTCCAAACGGTGAAGGTTTATCGTTTTTTCAGTGAATTCCCCCCGGAGCTTGCGGGTATGGGCAAAGCTGTCGAGAAAGTCCAGGTGGTTCATTTTGTCCAGCAGCGAGAGGTGGCCGCTCTGGCCGTGAATATCGACGAGGAAGGAACCGATTTCCCGGAGCAGAACGCGGGGAACTGCCTGCCGGTTGACACGGGGGGTGGTCCGGCTCTGGCGCCGGAAGACACAGGAAAAAATCAGGGTATCATCGTCCGAGCCGATTTCCTTTTCCGTCAGCAGGTTAATCAGTTTTTCAACAGAATCGTTTTCCGGATAGCCGAAAACGCCTTCGATTTCCGCCTCGCTGGCATCGGTACGGATGTCCTCGTCATTGGCCTGTCCGGAAAGCAGTGCCTCCATGGCGTCGACCACCAACGATTTCCCGGCACCGGTTTCTCCGGTAATGACGTTCAATCCGGCGGCCGGTTTCCACGTTATCCGCTCGATGATACCGAAGTTTCTGACAGTCAGTTCGAAAAGCAACGTAACGGAACTCCGGAGATACTTACTCTTTATATCTTACCACTTCGCTGACCGGCCGGCGCGGGGCTCGGTAGGTGTTGATGACACTTTTCTCATTCGGATATCCCAGGCCGATACCGGTGATGATGTTCAAGTTTTCCGGTATCTCCAGTTCCGTGCGAAGCACATCCTGGTGCGAGATGAAGGCGCCGGCGATGAAGCTATCGATTCCCAGGCCCTTGGCAGCGATGCAGACCGACTGGATGAACATGCCTATATCGAGGTTGTTCGAGAGAGCTTTATCCTGGCAGATGACAGCGAGAACCGGGACGCCGAACATCCTTGCTCCCCATTCCTGGAAGACCTTTCGCGAGTTCGGGTCGGCCGGGTCGAGTTTCAGAAGTTCCATTCTTTCTTTCGTTATCTGCGCCATGCGTTCCTGAATAAACTTCGGCATCGGAGGCGGGCCTGACGGAGGAGCAGTCGGAGGATTTTTTGCCCGTTCCCGGTAGATACCGCGAATCTTTTCCAGGGTTTTTCCGGCAGCGACAAAGACTTCCCATGGTTGCCCGTTCCCGCCGGAGGGCGCGCGACAGGCGACTTCCATGATTTTCATCACCGTCGCTTTATCGACCGGCTTCGGACTGAAATCGCGGACACTGTATCTTTCCAGAATTGCTTCAAGAGCGTTCATAGTAACCTCCCGGTGATGTTCGTTTCAGGCGCAAGTATATCATAAACGGACGGATTTTACTAAAAAGAAAAGCCGGTAGTTTCACAAAAACACTCAAGAGATATATAATAAACCATCGTTTAAAAATTCCGGAGAACTGCAAAAAATAACGGGAGACGTACGCCTTTCGAACAGCCTGGCGGCGGGAACCGAAGCGAAGGAAAATCGGAGGAAACAGTAATGGATATTTACAAAGACGCAAACAAGAGTGTCGAGGAACGGACAGAAGACCTTCTTTCGAAAATGACGCTCGATGAAAAAATCGCCCAGCTCGGCAGCATATCCGCGAAACACTCGACCGGCGGGAAAAAATACGCCGGTATCCTGGATGAAGCGGATATGGCAAACGGAATCGGGCAGATAAGCGCTCCGGCACGTTCTTCCGGATTGCCGCCGAAGCAGCTCGCCGAAATGACGAACGAGATACAGAAATACCTGGTAGAAAACACCCGTCTCGGTATTCCGGCTATCATTCACGAAGAATGTCTGAGCGGGATGAGAGCTGTCGGAGCGACCATTTTCCCGCAGGCTATCGGAATGGCTGCTACCTGGGAGCCGGAAATGATAGAAAAAATGACGGAAATAGTGCGGCTGCACATGAGAGCGACCGGCTTTCACCAGGCGCTTTCGCCGGTGCTCGATATCGCCCGCGACCCTCGATGGGGTCGAACCGAAGAAACCTACGGCGAAGACCCCTACCTGGATGCGGAAATGGCCCTGGCGTTTATCCGGGGGCTGCAGAGCGATGATATCAGCAAAGGAGTCGTCGCCACACTGAAGCACTTCGCCGGGCACGGCTACTCCGAAGGCGGGCTGAACTGTGCTCCCGCCAATATCCCGCCGCGTTTACTGCGGGAAGTGTACCTTTATGCCTTCGAA
Source organism: uncultured Dehalococcoidales bacterium (assembly GCA_964579355.1). Lineage (GTDB taxonomy): Bacteria > Chloroflexota > Dehalococcoidia > Dehalococcoidales > UBA2162 > MGML01. The sequence goes on from CAZOGR010000038.1 coordinate 3,409, forward strand.
CGGGCGGTCAAAGAAACCGGAGTCTACTCCGTCATGAACGCGTACCATGAAATCGACGGCGTTCCCTGCGCGGCCTCGAAAGAACTTTTAACCGATATTCTGGTGAACGAGTGGGGGTTCGATGGCGTTGTCGTCTCGGACTATTTCGCGGTTCGCCAGTTGATGACCTATCATAACGTGGCGAATGATGCCGGTGAGGCGGCAGGGCTGGCACTCGAAGCCGGTATCGATTCCGAACTGCCCGGTACCGATTGTTACGGCGCTCCGCTCAAGGAAAAGGTTGAAAAAGGCGAGTTTCCGATGGAGTTGATTGACCGGGCGGTACGGCGGAATCTCAGGATGAAATTCCGCCTCGGTCTCTTCGAGAATCCCTACGTGGACCCGGATGCGGCTCCGGCGGTTTTCGACACGGAAGAACAGCGAAATTTTGCTCTCGAACTGGCAAGAAAGTCGATAGTTCTCCTGAAGAACGATAATAATGCTTTGCCCCTGAAGAAAGACATCAAAACCCTCGCTGTCATCGGCCCGAGTGCTGACAGCGAACGAAACCTGATGGGCGACTATACCTTCCCGGCTGATTACGGGCACCGGATGTACCGCGATGAAAAAACCGGACTTCAGACCTTCGAATGGACGGATGAAGCCTATGCCGGGGATAAGGTTGTCAGCTCGAAAGTCGTCAGCATCCTCGAAGGAATACAGGCCAAACTCGGCAGCGGAACTCGTGTTATCTACGCGAAAGGCTGCGGTGTTACCGAACCTTCGGACGATGATTTCGAAGCAGCCGTAAATGCCGCGCGGGAAGCGGATGTTGCTATTGTCGCGGTCGGTGGCAGGTCGGGTCTGCTTAAGGAATTTACCAGCGGTGAAATGCGCGACCGGGCTAAACTGGGGCTGCCCGGCCACCAGAAAAAACTGGTGGAAGCGGTACTGGCGACCGGCACACCGGTCATCCTTGTGCTCGTTAACGGCCGGCCTTACACGCTGAAAAAGCTGGCGGCGAAGACGGCGGCGATACTCGAAGCCTGGCTGCCTGGTGAAGAAGGCGGGACAGCGGTTGCAGACGTGCTGTTCGGCGACTATAATCCCGGCGGGAAATTGCCGATGTCCTTCCCTGAAAAAATCGGCCAGATACCGGTCTATTATGCTCATAAACCGACCGGCGGCCGGTCTTCGGCATGGGTGGATTATGTCGACGGCAGCGTACAACCGACCTATCCTTTCGGCTACGGATTGAGCTATACCACGTTCGAATACAGCAACCTCTCGGTAGAACCGGCAGCGACAACCGTCGATGGCGAAGTTACGGTAGGGGTAACGGTGAAGAATACCGGGAAAATGGCTGGTGACGAAGTGGTTCAACTTTACATAAAAGACGCTATCGCTTCGTTACCGAGACCGGTCAAGGAGCTGAAAGGTTTCAAGCGGGTCAGCCTGGCGTCCGGTGAAGCGAAAACTGTTGAATTCACTGTCAAAGTCGAAAATCTCGCGTTCTATAATCTTGAGATGAAAAAAGTAGTTGAGCCGGGTATGTTTACAGTGATGGTCGGGAGTTCATCTGAGGATATTCGTCTGGAAGGGGAATTCGAAGTAAAGGGATAATGAAACGTCTGTCATTAGGTCTGGATATAAGCACTCAGAGTATTTCGGCAGTGGTGCTGGATATTGATTCACAGTCGATTCTCGGCGAGTATTCGATAGACTACCGGCGGGACGGGAGGCTGAACCGATTCGGTATAAACGAAGATTACATCCTGCCGCCGACGTCGGAGGGTGAAGCGAATCAGCCTGCGGCGATGTTTTTCGCGGCGCTCGATGCCATGTTCACCGACCTTAAAGACAGGATAGACCTTGAGCAAATAGCAGTTATTAATACCTCAGGCCAGCAGCACGGTCATGTTTATCTGAATTCGGGAGCAACGACCGCCTTCAGCCGGTTACACATACAAGATTGTGAAGCCTATGACCTGGTAGATATGCTGAATCCTTGCCTTGCCTGGGAAGCAGCCCCGATTTGGATGACCTCGAATACCGGCGAGCAGTCGGAATTTATCAGAAATTACGTTGGAGGTAAACGACGGGTTATCGAATTGTCAGGCGCTGATGCACCACTCCGGTTTACCGGCTCGGTCATCCGCCATACCGGACAAGCGTATCCGGAGGTATACCGAAATACCACCCGAATTCAGCTTATCAGCAGCCTGATACCGGCAATACTGACGGCCAACCCGGATGTCCCGGCGGACTACGGAAACGCCAGCGGGATGACGCTGATGGATTACCGGAAAAAGGCATGGTCGAATGCATTACTACGAGCAGCTTCGGACGGGCTTGATGGTAGTGCTGAAGGATTGCGGAGTAAACTGCCTGATTTAGTTTCACCCGATGCTCCCGCAGGGAAAATCGCTCTTTACTTTACCCGTAAGTATGGTTTTTCACCGGACTGTCTCATCATCGCCGGGTCCGGGGATAACCCTCAGTCGAAGGTACTGGTCACCGGCGATTTGTTGAGCCTGGGAACAAGCATTGTCAACATGGTTTCGACCGACGGCGAGACACTCGATTTAAACGGCTACGCCAGTGCCATGTATGACGGTCTCGGGCGACCTTTCATGTTCGGTACCCGAACGAACGGCGTGCTGCTTTGGGACAGACTGCGGGCAATGTACGACATGGAGAAGCAGGACTATGTTCCTGCCGAAGAGGCTTTACGAAAAATGCCGGTGGCGAAGAACCTTCTGTTCTGGCAATCGAGAAGGGAATCATTTCCTCCATCGGAAAGTATTGATATTACCCGTGTCGGAGGATTCGCACCGAAATTCGATGATGATTACTCCGCTCTGATAGAGACAACCCTGGCTTTCGTCTATGCTTATTCGAAAGGATTTTCACGAGAAACGGGAGATACATTGTATGTGACCGGTGGTGCCCGGAAAAGTCGGGAAATACTGAGAAGAGTTGCCGCGATATGGAACCGGCCGGTAGCTCCCATCGAAGCCGGCGGAGCAGCCCTCGGGTCGGCGGTTGCCGGAGTCTCCGGTTACCTGAAATCCCTGGTAACAGCTTTCGACGCTAAAGACTACACCGCCGGGTTGTTGAAAAGGGAAGAAGCAATTATGCCGGTGCCGGCGGACGTTAGGGCGTTTCATGCTGAAAATGGTTTCCTGAACCGGTTCAGGGAAGAAGAAAAGAAAATTTTCGGTTAGCGATACCGGTTTATTTTCTCATCGTGGCGATGAGTCGTTTCGGGTACAGCAGCAGGTCAAGTGCCGCATTGATATCGGTCACGAGGATATCGCAATTCCGCATGGCTTCGGCGGCGGCTCCTTCTTTACCGATAACGCAGATACCGATAGCTGCTTCTCTGAGCATGAGGCTGTCGTTCGTGCCGTTACCGATAGTAACGGCAGCTTCACTTCCAATTTCACGGATGAATTCGAGCTTCTGCCGGTCTTCGTTACCGGGGTTGATTATCTTAAGGCTAAATCCGAAATAGTCAGCCATTTTCTTCGCCTGCCCCTGCGTGTCGGCAGTGATGAAAGAAATATCTATTGATTTACTGAGTTTTATGAGCCGTTCCGGAACGTTATCGATGATGTTCCCGTCGAAGGTAATCGTGCCGTTGACGTCGAGAACGAGAGTAGATAATTTGTACGTTTGTCTTCCCGGAATTTCAATCTCAATCACTGCTTTTACCTGACGATAATATTGCCTTTAGGACAGTCCGCTATTTCACCGATAATGGCGGCGTCGGTAACGCCTTCCCGGTGCATTTCTTTCAGTAACCCCTCGGCTTTTTCCTCCGGCAGGGCTATCAGCAGCCCGCCTGAAGTCTGCGGGTCGTAGAGGATATCGGACATATAACGGGGGACACTACCTCTAATTTCTACCATATGTTCCCTGAACTGCCGGTTGCGATGAGTTCCTCCCGGCACCAGTCCCATATTGGCAAGTTCTTTCGCTTCCTCGATATAGGGCACTTTAGAGGAATCGATTATCATGCAGACATCGGTATCCACAATCATTTCAGAAGCGTGACCGAGCAGGCCGAAGCCGGTTACATCGGTACAGGCATTGGCGCCGGCTTTTACCATCAATTCGGCGGCTTTCGCATTCAGTGTTGCCATGCACTCGGTGGCTTTCCTGACGCTGCTTTCTTCAGCCAGGCCGCCTTTCAGAGCAGTCGTAATGATACCGACGCCGAGCGGTTTAGTGAGTATCAGTTTATCTCCCGGTCTGGCTCCGGTATTTTTAATCACTTTATCGGGATGAATAATGCCGGTTACGGAAAGGCCGTATTTCGGTTCCTTGTCATCGACGCTGTGTCCTCCGACAAGAGCCACTCCGGCTTCCCGCATCTTTTCCAGTCCGCCTTCCAGTATCCGATGGAGGACTGAGACATCAAGTTGCTTTATCGGGAAGCAGACGATATTCATAGCGGTCAGGGGTTTGCCGCCCATGGCGTACACGTCACTCAGCGAATTGGCAACAGCAATCCGGCCGAAATCATACGGGTCGTCAACGACTGGTGTAAAGAAATCGACTGTCTGGACGATTGCCAGATCGTCGGTGAGCTTATACACACCGGCGTCTTCAGCCCTTTCCATTCCGGTTATCAGATTCGGGTCGCTGATAAGGTGCAGTCCTTCAAGCGCTTTCGCCAGGTCCTCCGGACCTATCTTGCAGGCTCAACCGGCGCCGCTGACCATTTCGGTTAATCGCAGTTGTTTCATGTTATCCATCACACTTGTCCCCGTTAAATGTTAATGATTTTATCGGCTTTCAGTAATGAATCTACTGTAGCATACATGTTCGTTACCTGTCCTACTCTGAGTTCCTTTGTCAGCCCGTAAAATTCCAGACAGGTACCGCATGAGAGTATTTCGACACCTTCTTTTTCCAGGAGCTTCAGGGTATCGAGTACTTCGGAACCTTCGACTGTCAATCGTACCCCATCATTCAGAAAGAGGAGTTTGCGAGGTTTCGGGGAAGTATCCCATAAAGTGTTGAGAAAAGCTTTCATCAGGATTGCTCCAAGCCTTTCATCACCGGTGCCGAGCCGGTCGGTGGTGATAAAAATGACGTTGCCGCTTTGTTCCGGGACCGCTTCGCTTTCTGTTTTTTCTTTGGAGACAGTGATGTAGTAAAGGTCTTCTTTTTTATCGAGCGTCACAGTGTGTCCCTGGCTTTCGGCAAAACGCATCACGTTCTTGCACCCTTCTTCCCGCTCGATAATAACAGTGATTTTTCCTTCATCTATCTCTTCGAGGGCTCTCTTGGTTTTTACTACCGGAAGCGGGCAGGCCAGTCCTCTGGCATCTATTTCTCTTATCATAATGTCCTCCAGCTATACATAATATTTATCGTTGCAACAGTATTCACAGGAGAGTATTAGATTTACTTTTAATGATGATATAATAATGCTAATAGAATCTTATCATAAGAGAAATGCTCTATCAATGATAAAGAGTAATTATCGGGAGGCAGACGATGAACCTGGACCATTTAAAATCGTATATCGAGGTAATACGGACCGGCAGTTTTTCAGAGGTGGCCAAACGGCTTTCCATCAGTCAACCGGCCGTTTCATTTCAGATACAGAAACTTGAGCAGGACCTGGGAGTCCGATTAATCGACCGGCGGCAAAAAAAGCTGACGCTGACCGAACCGGGGAAGCGGCTGATGCAGTTCGCGGAGGTGGTTCAGGCCGAATACACCAGTCTTCTGGCAGACATGGAGCAGTTGAGGGAAGAAGTAGTTGGTAATCTCGTCGTTTCCGCCAGTACTATTCCCGGCGATTTCATGCTGCCGCCGATACTCAGCGAATTCAAGAAAATTCATCCGACGGTACAGATACAGGTGGTCATCAGCGATTCCGGAAAGGTAATCGAAAACGTTGAGAATGGTACCTACGACGTCGGTTTTTGCGGTATCGCTCCTGAAGACCCTGAGATAGAAACGGTTAAAATGGGCACCGATGAAATTGTGTTAATCGTTTTTCCCGACCATCCGTTTGCCGGCAGAAAGAGTGTTTCGTTCATGGAAATAGTTGAAGAGCCTCTCATTGTTCGTGAAGAATCTTCCGGTACCCAGAAAAGTGTCAACGAGCTGATGAAGCAAGCAGGATACGACCTCAGTCTCTGCAAGACTGCTCTGACGCTTGGAACGACCCAGGCAGTGGTCTCCGCTGTCGAGGCACAGTCAGGTATTGCTTTTGTGTCAAGTTACGCCATTCAGAAGAGTCTTTCTCTCGGACTGGTTAAAACGGTAGGAATTGGTAATCTGACATTGAAAAGGGATTTCTACTGTATATACCGCAAGGAACGCATGGCTTCACGCCTGCTGGAGGAGTTCGTTTCCTATATTCGCGAGAAAAACAGATAGCTTCGAAAAAAAACCGGAGAACCGCGGGTGCAGTTCTCCGGTTCGCTGCAGTGTTATTTCCCTTTATCTGCTTTTTACATTTGCCGAGGCTTTCGGCACCCAGAGCACCTGCCGGGGCTTTTTTTTCAATTCTTCGGCGAGGTCATCTATTTTACCGTATTTCATGCAGGCTGCCATGCAGGTCTGGACGCAGGCCGGCTTCTGTCCTTTGGAGGTCCGTCCGGCGCAGAGGACACATATCTCGGTCGGCATCGGGATGAATTTCAGATAATGCTTGTCGTTGGGCAGGTTTTCGACGATTTCCGTGACTCGTATCCCGCCCATGCCCGCCGGCCAGTTATACTCCTGGGCGCAGGCTACCTGGCAGGCGTAGCAGCCGGTGCAGTATTCGTAATCTATCAAGAGACCGTATTCGCATTTGTTCTCGCTCATGGTTTACTCCTCTCCCGTGACCTTGTATATCTTGCACATCAACTGCTTGGTGATGGTGCCGAGACCGTCTTTACCGTAAAAGCCCATCGGCATTATCTGGTTGATGTTCGATTCCCAGAGACCATACATTTCTTCTTCATTACCTTCTCTCTCCGGGAACCACCAGGCGTGGGCAGCCATAACCATCCAGCGCGGCACAATCGGGCTGACCTTTGCCCGGTTCTTGACTTTGCCCATCCAGTTTTCTATCCATACCCAGTCGCCGTTGCTGATGCCATGTTCTTTTGCCGTATCGGGATGAATCTCGACTGTCGGGTCGGGGTCAATCTCCCGCAGCCACGGCTGGTTGCGATGTTCCGAATTGAAGAACACCGGAGACCTTCTGCCGGTTGAGAGGATAAGCGGGTATTTCTCAGCCAGGTCGGGACGGCTTACCGGGGTTATCGGAGGTTCCTCGTAGTGGGGAATGGGTTCGAGTCCCCAGTCTTCCCGGAGTGTCGAGTAAATTTCGACCTTACCTGACTGGGTATTGAAACCAGGCTGTTTATCCTCACGAAGCAGACCTTTTTCGAACCGGTGATAAGGGGCGCTGGGGATTCCTTCCGGGGGAATAGACCAGCCTTTCTGCTGGAGCTTTTCGAAGGTCATCCCCGAAGGTTCGAGAATCTCGTTGAACACATCATAAATGGTATCCCACTTGAAATCAGGGTCGAGTCTCTTAGCAAGGTCGAAATCTATCTGGATAAGCGACTTGCAGTCGCCAACCGGTTCAATCGCCTTGTTGATAGTCTGAAGCGGCGTCCACCAGGAGCGAATACTGTCCTTTTCCAGGAACGAGGTCGCCGGCAGTACGATATCGGCCATCTGGCAGGTAGGCGTCATGAAGAGGTCGATGACCGCCACGAAATCAAGTTTTTTCATCGCTTCGACCCAGCGTTTCGGATCGTAAGCGGTACCGCCGACAATATTGCAGGCCTGGAGGAACATACCTTTAATCGGGTAGGGGTCGGCGGTGAATATCTGGTCGAGCATCATATCGGTGTGGGCGCGCCAGACGAACTGACGGAAGGGTCCGAATTCCTTATAACCGATACGTTTTTCATCGATTTCTTTCGATTTCTGCTTGATGACCCCCTTCGCTCCCGGCAGGGCGTATGCCACGGCGTTGTAGGCGTACTTGGCAATGACGTTACCGCCGGGGGTGTCGAGATTCCCCGTGATGCACCAGAGAGCAGCGATGGCGGTAGCGGTGGGCGATATACCCGGGGTAGAATCGATTGCCAGACCCCACTGAATGGTGGCCGGTTTACTGGTAGCGTACAACCTGGCAGCCTTGAGAATATCTTCCTCTTTCAGCCAGGTAATTTCAGCGACTTTGTCGACCGGGTATTCAGCGGCTTCGGCACAGAACTTTTCCCAGACCGGGGTTACGGCGACATCCTTCCCGTCGGTAAGTGTAACGGTGTAGACGCCTTCGAGAGCGGGTTTACCGCAGGTGGTCTTGTATTGTGCGTTCGTTGAATTCCAGACGACGGCTGTATTGTTTTTCGCGTCCCAGACCACGAAATTCTCTTTCACTCCGTCAACTGCGATATCGCTTTCACGGAGAAGTTTACCGGTGTCTTCTCTGACAAGGTGCGGTGCATTCGTCCATTTCTCGACGAAATCGCGGTTGTAGAGCTTTTCCTGGATAACGATGTTCAGAAAGCCCATCGCCAGCGCGCCATCCGTCCCCGGTCTGAGTTGCAGCCAGGTATCGGAGCGGGAAGCGAACCATGACAAGCGGG
>CAZOGR010000039.1:0-11979 GCA_964579355.1 uncultured Dehalococcoidales bacterium
TACGAGTGGATACAGAAGAACAGCTATATCTCGGTGAAGGAATACCGCACCCAGTCGTGGGCTGATGTCAATACCGCCTCGTGGACCGGCGTGGAACCTACCTCGGGCAAACCATGGAAGGAACTGCCGGACGATTACATGGTACCCATGGTTTCCGACCCCTGGCAGAACTGTATCATCGTCTGCGGCGCCGGTGAAGAGAGTACTCACTGGATTGGCGGGCGAAGCCCCGGACTCGAAGCCGTTTTCAATATCGATAACTGGCGGTAAATCAGGTATGTCACTTGAAACGAAGCGAGCCGGAAACAGTATTCCGGCTCGCTTTTTTAGCCAACGATTGACGCCATGTCCTGATTATCCTAAAATTTACCGAATCGAACCGAATAAAAAACCACCGGGAGAAACCGAACTTGCTGCTGAACAATACGATATGGCTCACTATTCTGGTGATAATTACTATCTCGCTTGTATTAATGATAATCAACCGGCGTACCCGGGACAGGTGTCTGAAGGATTTCGACGGATTTTTCGCGACGATGATAGACATGACCGGAAAACGTCTGTGGGGAAAGCTGGTCGTCTATTCCACCGGACTTGAATTCAAGTACCGGGCTGAAAACGTCGATGACCAGGGACATATCGAAACATCGTGGATACTTTATAAACAGGAATTTCCGAAAATCCGGATGATAATCCGTTTTCATGACGAATTAACCGAGAAAAATAAGGTCCGACGGATGAATAACCTGAAAAAGTCGTTTCATCCGAGATTTTACCGGAAATGGGCGCGCGAATTGAGGAACCTGATGGTAAATCTTAAAGATGCCTTTACCGATATCACTGCGTCGATTATTTCGACGGTAAGTACCACTTCTTCGGCAGCCAAAGTACTGGCAGGACAACAGTCGAGAATTTCCCGGGTTCAGGGAGACCTTGCCGGATATGCTGGTACCCATTACGACCCGATTCTGGAAAAACACATCGGATGCCAGGTCGTCATGGAGATAGTTAATCTTTCGAACCAGGTCGAGGAACATCCCGGCATTCTTCGCGAATACAGCGCTGATTTCCTTGAGGTAATGGGGCTTCGGTACAGGGACGGAGAATCAATTCGGGATTGCGATGTAATTGTACCCCGTTCGATAAGCTTCATCCGCCATTCCGGCGAACCGGTAAAATTAAAGGCGGCTAAAAAGCAGAAACAGGAAAGTGCCGGGTTACCGATTTCCTAGCGGCGTTTCATGTCCTGACGTAACTGGCCGCAGGCGGCGCTGATACCGGCTCCGCGTTGAAAACGCTGCGTAACCTGGATGCCGGTTTTTTCAAGAATTCCCCTGAAAATACCGGTGTTTTCGACTGACGAAGGGCGATAGCCAAGTCCGGGAACGTCATTGAACCGGATAAGGTTTACATGGCAGTTCAACCCGAAGAGTACCTCTGCCAGCTCGCGGGCCTCGTCAGGGCTGTCGTTAATGCTGTCAAGCAGGCAATACTCGAAGGTGATTCTCCTGCCGGTTGCCCTGAAATATTCACGACAGGCTTCGACAATATCAGCGATGGTCCATCGAGAAACCCCGGGAACGAGCCTTTTTCGCAGTTTGTCATTCGGAGCATGGAGAGAAACCGCCAGGGTAATCTGAAGTTGCTCCATTGCCAGGCGGCGAATTTCAGGTACGATACCAACGGTACTTACCGTAAGATTACGGGTGGCAATGCCCATTCCCCTGGTGAATAGATTGAGGGCTTTCAGCGTTGCCTGGTAGTTCAGCAGCGGTTCTCCCATACCCATGAAGACGATGTGGTCGATTCTGCGGTTTTTTTCAGTAGTCTTTATCTTACCGGACTGTATCAGCGTCTGTATCGCCAGCACCTGCCCGACAATCTCGCCGGGAAGCAGGTTTCTGACAAACCCATCTTTTCCCGAGGCGCAGAAGACACAGCCAATGGGACATCCTGCCTGAGTGGAGATACAGCAACTGAATCGGTCCTGGTAGGGGAGGGCAACCGATTCAATTCTTGCGCCGTCTCTCAGTTCGAGGAGCAGTTTGGCAGTGCCGTCGTTTCCGTGCTGTATCGTCACCAGCGAACCGGACGGGACATCGTACTGTTCGGTAAGGTGAGTTCGCAACGAAACTGGCAGGTTTTTCATATCATCGAATGAGCCAGCCCCGTGCCGGTACAGCCACTCGGCTATCTGGCGTCCCCGGTAAGCGGGAAAACCTTTTGATATCACAAGCGCTTCAAGCTCATCCGTATTCAAATCGATTATTAGGGGCTTCATTTTTTTGTACTCCGGGGAATAGCGACATGTTAAAAGAGGGGCGGTATCACCCCTCTTTAAGATGTCGGGAATCAACTAAAATTTCGGGTCTATCACCATTAACTGGGCGGCGATATCCGGATACCTGGCAATAAAAAGCAGTTCGTCCTCAACCAGGGGTTTCTGGGAAAGCACGTTGGCGTAGCGGACAAGTTCAAGGACTTTCTCCGCTTCGGCGGCGTCCTTGAATTCATAGGAGGATTCTCCTTCGATTTCGTCCATGATGTGACGGAATCCGCGGATGCCGCTGTACTGACTGGTGATGATTTCGCTCCCGGTTTCAACCATTTCCGGTTCGCCCCGGCCGAGTTCTTCATAGCCGTACAGTTCATAGTTGGCAGGGTCCTTTATCACCCCGTCGGCATGGATGCCTGAAGCATGGGCGAAAGCGTTGGCCCCGACGCCGGGTTGATTAATCGGAATGGGGACGCCGAAAGCGTAACTGGCGAACTTTGCTATCTTCCATGATTTCGAAAGGTCCATTTCATTGCCAAGTTCGTATTGTTCTGAAAAATTCCTTGATTTCATAATTGCCAGCATCACCGCGATGAGGTCGGCATTACCCGCCCGTTCACCGATGCCGTTAACGGTAGTATTGATGAAAGCGTCCTGCCCGCCGTCGATAACCCCTTTTGCTCCGGCGATGGAGTTGGCTACTGCCATACCAAGGTCACCGTGACAGTGTATCTCTATCGGCAGCCCGATATTTTCGGCGAGGATTTTTACCGACTCATAAATAGTGAAAGGATTATCATAACCGAGGGTATCGCAGTAGCGTATCCGGGTCGCGCCATGGTCTTTCATCGTCGTGCCGAACCTCACCAGAAAGTTGATATCGGTTCGCGATGCGTCTTCAGCATTGACGCCTATCGTTCCCGCACCGAGAGACCGGGCGGCTTCAAGCGCTTCAACCGACATGGATATGATATCTTCGGCGGTTTTCGCACCCAGGAATTTCCCTTTTATCATCTGTTCGGAGGTGGAAATGGACAGGTTGACGTGCCTCAGTTCCGGAACCCTTTTAAAGGCTGTTTCAACGTCACCGGCGACGGCTCTGAGCCAGCCCTGAAGCCGGATTGGAGAGAGAACCCCCATATTGGCAAGGGCAATGTTGGCGTTCAGGTAGTTGACTTCATGGCGGGTTGTGGGAAATCCGAATTCGGATTGAAAGACTCCCATCTCGTTAAGATAGAGATTGAGCATCGTCTTTTCAATTTTTGACAGTCCGAGCCTGGCTGTCTGGACACCGTCACGATTCGTTACGTCAATGATGTAGATTTTCCCCATTTTCCTGTTCCTCTCTTTTTATCCGGATAAACCGGAAGGTAAAAATTAGGGTGGTGGATTTGGTGACAGTCCGGGAATGAAGATTTTGTTGTTCCCGGGAAAACACGAAGCTTTACCTTGCGGTAAGCCTCCTGATGACGGCGTCGGCAACTTCGGATGTGCCGGCTGCCGCATCGGGATTTTCAGGTTTGAGGTCGTAGGTGACGTATTTACCTTCAGCGATAACATCGGCGATGGCATTTTCCATTCTGTCAGCACTTTCGGTTTCTCCAATGTGCCGGAGCATCAGTACTCCCGAGAGCATCATGGCAAACGGATTAACCTTGTTAAGGCCTTTGTACTTCGGGGCACTGCCGTGAGTAGCTTCGAAGAGAGCTGTGTCACTGCTGAGATTGGCTCCGGGAGCCATACCCAGCCCGCCGACGAGTCCGGCACAAAGGTCGGACAAAATATCGCCGTAGAGATTCGGAGCGACAATGACATCGAACTGGTTCGGTTTCTGCACCAGTTGCATGCTCATGTTATCGACAATGCGGTCTTCAAACTCGATGTCGGTATAACCTTTCGAAACGTCACGGGCGACGGAGAGAAAAAGGCCGTCCGAGAATTTCATAATGTTGGCTTTATGAACGGCGGTTACCTTTTTCCGATGGTATTTACGGGCATAATCGAAAGCGAATTTTACGATTCTTCTGCTTCTCGTTTCGGAGATTGCTTTGATGCTTATGCCGGAATCGGGAAGAATACTTTCTCCTCTGGTTTTGGCAATGAAATCGATAAGTCCGGCGATTTCTTCGCTATCTCGTTCAAACTCGATACCACTGTAGAGGTCTTCGATGTTCTCCCGTACTATGACCAGGTCGATATCCCGGTACCTCGAAGGAATGCCTCGATAGGTCTTGCATGGCCGGAGGCAGCAGTACAGTTCAAGCTGTTTCCGCAGGGCAACATTAACGCTCCGGAAACCGGACCCGACCGGAGTCGTTACCGGGCCTTTCAGGGCGATTTTGTTTTTCTTTATCGAATCAATCACGGAATCGGGAAGGGGAGTACCGAATATTTCCATTGCACTGCTGCCGACCGATTCGATTTCCCAGTTGAAACTAACACCGGTTGCCTCAAGCACCCGCCGGGTCGCTTCGGTTACTTCAGGCCCGATTCCATCACCGGGAAGAAGTGTAATATTCCAGGACACTGTATTCTCCTATATCATTAAATACCGACCGGTTTACATACGGAAATCGCCGAATTTTTCGATATACGGAAGTAATCCGCCTTCATCGAGAATTCTTAACATAACATCGGGAATCTTGCCAAAGGTCAGTTTTTCTCCGGTAGTGACATTGGTAATCGTGCTGGTCTCGAGATTCACTTCCAGGTCATCTCCTTCACTGATGTTGTCGGTATTGCAAACAAGTACCGGAAGGCCGAGATTGATGGCATTACGAAAGAAAATCCTGGCAACAGATTTAGCGATGATAGCGCTGACGCCTGCCATTTTGATGACGAGAGGGGCATGTTCACGGCTTGAGCCAAGGCCGAAATTGTTGCCGCCGACAATAAAGTCGCCCGGTTTTACTCGTGAAACGAAAGTCGTATCAGCGTCTTCCATGACGTGTTTCGCCAGTTCGGGAAGATTGCTTCTCAGGGAAGCGTAACGTCCCGGGATAATGTGATCGGTACTGATATCGTTACCGAATTTAAAAGCTTTCCCTTTAAGCATCTATACAAACTCCCTGGGATCCGAAATTTCACCGGTAATCGCACTGGCGGCGGCGGTCGATGGACTGCCGAGATAAATGAATGAGTTAGGATTACCCATTCTGCCTTTAAAATTACGGTTGGCAGTGGACAGACAATTTTCCCCGTCGCCAAGAGCTCCCTGGTGAACACCGAGGCATGGCCCGCAGCCGGGCGGGAGAATTGATGCCCCCGATTCGACGAACGTCGTAATAAACCCTTTATCCATCGCTTCGAGCAGAATACTCCGTGATGCCGGAGCAATTATTAACCGTGTGGAAGGATTTCGTTTTTTGCCTTTGAGTATAGCTGCCGCAATTTCAAGGTCTTCGAGGCGTCCGTTAGTGCAGGTGCCGATGACGACTTGCTGAATTTTCGTTCCTTTCAGTTCTGCGACGGTTGCGGTGTTATCGACCGTGTGCGGTTTCGACAGCGTAGGTTCGAGTTTTCCCAAATCGATTGTTATTGCTCTTTCGTAGACGGCATCGGCATCGGCTGCCAGAGGCTGGTAAGCATCCTCCCGCCCCTGTGCTTTCAGATACGCTCTTGTCAGTTCGTCCGAGGGGAATAAACCGGCTTTAGCGCCGGCTTCGACAGCCATGTTGGCAATCGTCAAACGGGACGATATGCTCATTCGGGCGATACCATCCCCTCCGAATTCGAGAGCTTTGTAGGTAGCTCCGTCAGCGCCAATCAGGCCTATAAGGTGAAGTATAAAATCCTTGGCATTGACTCCCGGGACGAACGAGCCGGTAACGTTTACTTTGATAGTTTCCGGAACCCTGAACCATGATTTTCCGAGGCTGAGAGCGACTGCAACATCAGTCGAACCCATGCCGCAGGCAAAGGCTCCTAACCCACCGGCGGTCACTGTGTGAGAGTCGGCCCCGATTATCAGGTCGCCCGGCTTTGCCAGAGCTTCGGCGACTACCTGATGGCAGACGCCGTCACCAACATCGGAAAGCAGGCTGCCGGTTTCTTCAGCGAAGGTCCGCAGCGTTATATGGTCGTTGGAAAGATTGCTGTTCGGGCTGGGGGCGGCATGGTCGAGAAACAGCGCCGCTTTCACCGACTCGGCGGTTTTTGTGAATCCGGCCGCCCGAAACTGGTTAACGGTCAGGGGCCCGGTGGTATCCTGAACGAAAGCCAGGTCAACGGAAGCGACGACGATATCACCGGCAACTGCATCGCCACCTGATTTATTGCTGAGGATTTTTTCTGCCAGGTTTTTTCCCATAGGTACCCTGCCTGTTCGTAAATTACCGGATGAATTATGCGAAGCGAGCCTGAAACAGTCAGACTATACTATCATTATATAGTTTATAAGGTATTTTCTGCAAATCAATGATTTGAAAAACGCTTTCCGTAGGAAAAAAAGAGGGCGGAAACCTGAATGATTTCCGCCCTTAACCGGAACCAATTCGTTTTAAAGATTGAGTGTCATCAGGGTTTCGTCTTCGGAAATTTTCTTGTTGGTGAAGCCCATTTTCTTGGTAAGACCGAGAATACGCCAGTTATCATTGATTGCGATACCGTATATCGACTTCAGCCCTTTATCCTGGCCGATTGCTATCAGTATATCGACCAGCTTGATACCAAGTCCTTTCCCCTGAAAATCGTCAGCTACGAGTACGGCGAACTCACCGCCTTTTTCACGGTCAAGAATAAGCCTGCCGACGCCGACATTTCTTCTCTGTCCGTTACCGTTCGAGTATTCTGCGATAATCGCCATTTCCCGGTCGTAATCGATATTGCAGAAACGGCTCAGCATTTCGTGCGATATGTCTTTGATGACCTGGAAGAACCGGTACCGGGATGACTCGGGCGAGAGATTGGCGAGCAGTTCCCTTTCGAGGTCTTCATCCTCGGGGCGGATTGGTCGCAGGAGTACTTCGCGACCGTCGTTGCACAGCCATGGCTGAATATATTTCGTCGGGTAGGGAGATATCATCAGGTGCGAGTAATCGAAGTTCCCGTACTGGGCGTCACTCGAATCGAGCAGTATCCTGGC
Source organism: uncultured Dehalococcoidales bacterium (assembly GCA_964579355.1). Lineage (GTDB taxonomy): Bacteria > Chloroflexota > Dehalococcoidia > Dehalococcoidales > UBA2162 > MGML01. The sequence continues at coordinate 7,359 of CAZOGR010000039.1, forward strand.
ATCGAGAGCGAGTGCGGTATCGCCCGATATAACGAGGGGGTTGATATCAAGTTCCTGAATTTCAGGGAAGTCCACAATCATGTTCGAGACTTTCACCATGATGTCGTCGAGCATGAATAAGTCTACCGGTGGTTTGGTCCGGAAACCTTTCGAAAGCATGGAATAGGTACGGGTTCTTTCGATGACCCTGCGGGCAAGGTTCTGGTTGAGCGGAGGAAGGCCGACAGCGATGTCCTTGATGAATTCCGCTTCCGTACCCCCAAGCCCGAAAAGAATGACCGGGCCGAGTACCGGGTCCCGTTTGCTGCCGATAATCAGTTCGTAATCATACTTGGTTATCATACGCTGGAGCGAAATGCCGTTGATTTTCGCTTTCGGCATGGCCTTGGTGACACTGGCCATCATGGTATCATACGCCTGAACGATTTCTTTTTCGTTCCGGATGTTAAGAATGACGCCGCCGACGTCCGATTTATGGCTTATATCGGGGGAATCAATCTTCATTACTACCGGGAAACCGACACTGACCGCGGTCATGCGGGCTTCATCAGCGTTTTTCGCAAAACGAATCGGGGTCGATTCAATGCCATACGTAGTTAGCAGTTTTTTCGAGTCATCTTCGTTTAACATGAAGTTCCCGGCCTTACGTGCGTTCCGGGTAAGAATTTTCAGATAGTTTTTCGGCGCACCCATGTTTAACGGAGTGTCCTCAGGCTCTTCATACAGTTCGTCGAGGTGGAGTGAATACTGATACATGTACATATAGGTTTTCACGGCTTTCTCAGGGAAATCATAGGTAGGAATATCGTTGTTATGTAGAATTTGACGGGCCTTGTCCACCTCTTCCGTACCGATAAGTACGGCAAGCACCGGTTTAGCACTCTTTTTGGAGCTGGCAACGATTCCTTTCGCAAGCTGACTGGGGTTGGCGGCTCCCTGAGGGGTGTAGATGACGATAACCCCATCTACTTCGTCATCTTTCAGAACGGCGTCGATAGTGTTGATATACCTGGCTTCATCCGCATCTCCGAGAATATCGATAGGATTCGACTTACTCCAGAAAGCGGGGAGGACTTCGTTTAACCGTGCCATCGTTTCCTGACTGAGGGCGGACAGTTTTCCCTGACGGCCAATCAATGAGTCGGTTGCCAGTACCGCCGGGCCTCCGGCATTGGTGACAATGGCGACATTCGGTCGCTTGGGTAACTTGGCAGAGTCGAGAATCGATGCCGCATTGAACAGGTCTTCGATTTCTTCGACCCGTATCGTTCCTGCGCGGTCGAGAGCGGCATTGTAGTACAGGTCTTCTCCGACCATCGCTCCCGTATGTGATTGAGCTGCCTTGGCACTCTCCGCGTATTTACCGGGTTTTATGACGATGATAGGTTTTGAGCGGGCAAAACCCCGGGCGGCGCTCATGAATTTTCGAGAACTTTCAATGTTAGAGCCGATTGCCTCCAGATAGATGATGATGCTTTTCGTTTCGGGGTCTTCACCGAGCATGTCAATCAGGTCGCCGAAGTCGATATCGAGCATCGAACCGAGTGAGGCGAAAGCGCTGAAACCGATATCACGTTTGACCGCCCAGTCGAGTACGGCTGTTCCCAGGGCTCCGCTCTGAGAAAGAAAGGCAATGCCGCCCGGTTTGGCTGTCCGGTTGGCGAACGTGGCGTTCAATTCACTGCTCGGCCTGAGAATACCCAGACAGTTAGGCCCGATGATTCTCATGCCGTATTCACGGGCGGTTTTCAATATTTCCTTCTCGCGGGCGATACCTTCTTCCCCGGCTTCCTTGAATCCGGAGGAAATAATGACGGCGTTCTTAATTCCTTTTTCACAGGATTCCTTGATGATAGCCGGAACCTGGACAGCCGAAGTTGCAATGACCACCAGGTCAGGTATTTCCGGAAGGTCCTTGATGCTGGGAAAACATTTCTCTTCGAGGAGGGTTTCTTTTTTCGGGTTAATCGGAAAGATTTTTCTTTTGGCTTTGCCTTTTATAAGATTTTCAAATATGGTTCTCCCGACCGAACCTTGTCTATCCGTCGCGCCGACGAGCGCGACGCTTGCTGGTTCAAACAGTGATTTAATGCCGTCCATTATGTTATTTTCTCCTACCTTAAACAATCCCATGTATTCTGATGGATCGATTTTATTTCTTTCATCAGTTGTTTCGTTTCTTCGTAAACCGGGTCTCCCGCCTTGAAATCTTTTTCCGGGTTTGCCTCTCCGAAATCAACGGCTACTCCGGTCAATCCGGAAATCAGGGCCAGCCAGACATAGGGAAGAATCGCCATGTTGTAGCCGGAGGTGATGAGGCCGATTAAACGATTATCGCAGATAGTTGCCATTCGGGAAATATTCTCTCCCATCTTCTGGAAGCCGTCGAGCGAGAGATTCAGGTTCGTTATTTCGTCGAAAGAATGCGGGTCGGAACCGCCGTTCTGAATGATTACCTGCGGCTTGAACTCTTCGGTTACCGGCATAATGACCGAATCGAAGGCAAGTTCGAACGAACTGTCTCCGGCTCCGGGTGGTAAAGGGATATTTATGGTGTACCCCTTTCCTTTACCCTCTCCTGTCTGGTCGGTGAAACCCGTTCCCGGGTAAATTGAGTCCGGGTCCTGGTGGATATCGATGAACAGCACTCTCGGGTCATCGTAAAAGTATTCGGAAGTACCATTGCCTGCGTGGGCGTCTGTGTCCAGTATTAAAACTCTCTCGAGTCCAAGGACATCGGTCAGATAACGGCCGCAAAAAGCGATATCGTTATAGATACAGAAACCTTCCCCGAAAGCCCGTTTCGCGTGGTGCAATCCGCCGCCGATGGAAATCGCTTTGCTACACTGCCCTTCCATGATGAGATTGCAGGCGGTTTTCGCCTGACCGACAATGTATCGGGCAGCGTTTTCAACCATCAACGGTCTGGTGCTTGACGGATAATTATCTCCGCTATGATATTGAGAAAACCGGTTGAGTATGTTGTTGCCGAGATTGCCGGTGCCGAAATATTCGGTGGTGAAGCCGATATAGTCTTCGTCGCAGATGAGAAGAAGGTCTTCCATGGTGGCTGGTAACGAGGGAATGAGCTGGTAGTTATTATCCGGAGGTAAAACCGTCGAGAGCAGGTTGTAAAAGAGTCTGAACCTGTCCCCCCGGAACGGGTGACCGATTCCGAAATCATACCCTCTGATTTCGTCCCTGTACAACAGGCTGAACGTTGGAGTATCTTCTACATCCAAGACGGAAAACCTCCTCGACCTCTGACGGTTTATGTCTGACGTGTCCCCGATTACAAGGTTTTTACACAGCATGAACCAGCTATTCAGTTTTTGGGGTGAGAAATGGAGCAACGTCAATTATTTGCCCGCCCGAATCAATTATAACTCCAATTCAAAAGCATGTAAAATTGTTACAGGTCTTTAAGTATATATACGGTGGCTGAATCATGTACCGGGTCAGGCTGACAAGTCGAAGTACTAGGACTTTGGTTGAAGCGAAAGCATATGCTGAAAGGGTATGGAATGGGACGACTAAGCAACAGCAGTGTTTTGGCAATTCCGGTCAAGTATTTATGAATCAGGAATACTATTATAAATAACGAGGTGGTAGTACGGACAAGAGAGAAAACATAGATGCCGTGGAGCGGATGAAAGATTTCATTGAGTCTCATATCCGTGAAAGGATTACTATGCTGATGCTGGCCAGGGAAGCAGGATATTCGCCATGGCATTCAGAGCGGATTTTTAAGGAAGTTACCGGCAAGACCCCTTTCGACTACGTTCGCAGCCTGAGATTGTCCCGGGCAGCAGAGAAGCTGGCGAACGCTGATGTGAAGATAGTTGATGTAGCGTTCGAATTCGTCTTCGATTCGCATGAAGGCTTTACCCGCGCTTTTTCCCGGTATTTCGGTATGAGTCCGAGGGCTTACATGAAGAAGAAAGAACCTTCCGCTCTGTTTTTCCCTCCGAAAGTCGGTGAGTATTACCGGCAATTGACGAAAGGAGAAATTAAAGTGTCACAAAAAACGAATTCATATACCGTGTTCGTTCAGGTCGTTGACAGACCGAAAAGGAAATTCATCTATCTGCCCGGAAAAAAGGCAACCGGGTACTTCGAATACTGCGAGGAAGTCGGCTGCGATATCTGGGACGTGCTGACTGCTTTCAAAGACGCTCTGTATGAACCAGTCGGTGTCTGGATGCCGGAAAATCTTCGGCAACCCGGAACATCCGAGTACTGCCAGGGTGTCGAAGTTGCTGAAGATTACCACGGGCCGGTACCGGAAGGTTGCCGGGTGATGGAACTTCCTGCCTGCAAGGTGATGATATTCCAGGGGCCTCCTTATGATGACGATGATTACCAGGAAGCAATCGGGACGTTCTGGCAGGAAATGGAAAAGTATAACCCGGAGATCTACGGTTTCCGATGGGCGCCGGAAGACGGACCGAGGTTCCAGCTCGCACCTCAGGGGTATCGCGGTTATATCGAAGGAAAGCCGGTCAGGCAGATTAATCCGTAAACCCGAAGAGGCGGGGAGTTAACACTCCCCGCCTCTTTCCCTAGTCAAACTCATTATATATCCGCTGGCTGATAACTCTGAAGCCGTAATCCCTTGCAA
>CAZOGR010000040.1:0-5636 GCA_964579355.1 uncultured Dehalococcoidales bacterium
GCCAGGACCCAGCCGCCGATATCGCCCTGCCGGGGAACGTTGATTCGTTTCCAGGTACATGATGTTTCCGATGCTTCGCATTGTTTTACAAGCCAAAACCAATGCAAAGCATATATGAGGGTGATAACAATTAATAAAACTTTATTGACGTTAATTTTCGTATGATTCAGGTAATCGTTTTTCGTGTACCGATTTATGATATGGTACGAATATCGTGTCTGTCAATATGCGCATTTTTCGTATTTGAGGCTGTGTTTACCTGATATATACGTTGTTTAAGAAAGTTTAACCGGTGGTGTTCTTCTTTGCGAACGTATGTACTGTTATTTCTCTGGTTACCGGCTTCCGTTGGTATGGTGGTAGTTATGAATGACATTCTCCCCGACTCGGAGCGTCGGGGTATCATGGTTCTAAGCAAGGTATATTCTTTATCGGCTAGGAAATGAATATTCGTTTTTTTCAAGTGTATCCGGTCTATACCGATTCTTTTCTCTCCCCTTGCGGGAGAGACATAAGTGAGGGGTAAGTAAAAATCAGTGAAAGATAGTCGTTCAACGATATTCCCCAGGAACTGATGGCTTTATCAATCCGATGCGGAATACCCTCACCTTCACCTCTTCCGTCAAGGGAGAGGTTTAATCCCTGTTTACTCAACGCTACCTGGTTATCTGGTATTTCTAGCTTCGTCCAACCATTTATTATTTTCGCCGCAAAGCGGCGGGGAATTAGACTCAAATGGATTAAACCCTATTTGATTAAGTGCATCATGTTTATCTTCCCGTTGAAAAACGGGATCCGGAAATTGAATGAAGCGAAGAATCATAAAATATAGTAAGAAGGGAGGCCGTTTTTCAACGGCCTCCCTGTATTTCAGGATTCAATTATCCTACTGATTCGGACTTAGGCGACACGCCGGGTCCTGACAATGAGGATAATCAGGGCGATGACGAGTACCGCACCGACAACGACGATAATCCAGAGGAGGTAGGTGGGAATCGCCGGAGGAGCCGGTTCGACCGTTATCTTGGTCGGCGGAATCTCGACGGTAATTTCAGGTTTCGGGGTAACGACCTCTACCGGAGTAGTTGTTTCCACTTCAACAGCTTCAGCTTCGGTGGTGAAGATACCGGCAGCCCAGGGGGTGAATGCGGTGGAACCCGCATCCAGGACGCCGCGGACTCTCCAGTAATAGGTGGTTTCGTAGCGAAGCGGATCGGTTGATTTGAAGAACGGATCGTTGACATTGTAGGCCCATTCGATGATGGTGAAGGTAGGATCTTCGCAAAGGGCGATTTCGTAGTGATGGGCACCGGCAACTGCCTTCCAGGTGAAGGTAGGAGTGACCGAGATGTCATAGGCACCGATTGCCGGGCTGCCGCCATCGAGGGTGGCGATGCTGGGGGCAGCAAGAGTCTTGTCTTCAACGAGGGCGAATGGAGTGCCAGCCAGGTCATTTATTGTAGGAGTAGTGGTACTTCCCACTACATTCGATAACTGGACGTAAGCATAACCACCGGCGACATTGACACCCCAGGCAGGAGCACCGGTCGCGGTTACAATCGGTTGGCTCCATTGCCCGCCGATACCACCGGCATAGTAAACCTTGGTGTACTGGGTGACAGCGCCGTAGAACTTAATCTGAATTGTTGCGGTATCAGCACCGACAGCCGTGTTATCGACAAAGACATCATAGTACCCGACGACTGAGCCGGTACCAGCGATAGGAGGAGCGACCAGTTCAGGATTAGCGGCATATTTACTGACACCAATGGTAACAGGAGGGGTCGCAGGGGTAGCACCGGCTGCGGTAAGACCGACAACATCGATACCAACCTTGTCTTTGGCAATATTGGTTGCCGCGTTATTTACGACAGCCGCGCTGGACGATGCCTGGGTTATTACCGGAACGGTAGTAACTAAAGCACCACCGACAATACTTCCGGCAGCAGGTCCGGTTGAGGCGCCCCACCAGTTATGGGTCGCGTCGACGGCAACTGCGGCATTGATGTTCTTGGCATTATCAGTAATATTGTTGAACTTAAGAGTTGCCGCGCCAGCCGCGACATTGAATGCGTAGTTATTGACATTTGCAGTGCTGGTGTTCTTGACGGTCGAGTTAATGATGTTTAGTGCACCGCCGGTAACCGACACAGCGCTGGCAGCCGCTGCGGCTGTTCCGCCGCAACCATCGATAACGACATTGTCGACATTACCCGCGCCAGCAGTAACCAGGATAGCAGTGGTAAGAGTGTTGAATTCATTCTCAGTGATACTCGCGACACCGCCGCTTACAACAACACCGGTTCCGCTGCTGCCATTGAATTTACTCTTGGTGATGACAGTAGGAGTTGCGCCTGCACCTGCAACGGTGTCAATCGCGACATCGTTAGCCCCAACATCGAAGGTACAGCCAGTGATAGTCATCTGGTCGTTCGCGTCGATACCGAGGCGGACCGCTGCGGTACCATCATTCGCGTCAATCGTACAATCTTTAACGGTGTTGACACCCGCGCCGTTGCTCTGAATAGCTGCGGTAGCACCGGCTTCGATGGTGCAGTTCTGGATGGTTACGAAGGTAGTAGTAGCGGCAAGAGTTATAGGAATTGCCGGAGCATTCGTCTTGCTCTGTTCGAACTTAAGGCCATCGATAACGAGAGGTTGAGTGGCAGTTGCTACGGTAGTAATGGCAAAGGTACCGAATTCAACTGCATCCCCATCGACATTCTTGATAACGGCAGTGCCAGGGCCGTCGATTGCGATGATGGTCATGCCTTTGGAGTTGGCGGTAGTTAAAATAACGTTTTCATCATAGTAACCGGCGCCGATTTCAACTCGGCCACCCACGCCGGCGGCATTAACAGCATCCATAATAACATTGGTCTGGGCCATGGTGGTCCCGGCGGAATTTTTCGCGTAAACGATGCCGGGAAGCGGGTTTAACGAGGGGTTGTTAATGGCGTAAGCAGCAGAAGTTACTTCAGCTTCAATCGGAACTGCTATAGCAGTCTGAACTTTGACAGCCAGCGTGTACGCTTCGTTCTGGGTTGGCGGGTTCTTGATACCGGTTGCGCCTGCTTTACCAAGTACCAGTTGGACTATAGACCCGGAACCATAAGCAGCAGCTCCCGGGACAGTAATATTAAGTACATTGTTCGTCAAACCTGGTGCAATAGTCACTATAGGAATAGCGGCACCAGCCGAGCCTCCACCACCGATACCGGCAGTCGAGGCGAGAGTGCAGTCACCTGCTACCAATGTGGAAACATCAGTGTCCGTAGGGAAGGTAACAACGATGATATCGCCTGCTGCAGCGGCAGCGCCGGCTGTGAAGGTAATGGTATAAGTATTAAATTTGCTGATGACATTCGCAGGGTTACCTGCGTCAATCTGAGCAAGGGCCACCGAAGGCTGGCTTATAGCCGCTGCCGGCGCGGCTGCGACGACAAGGCTGATAAGCATGGCTATGGTTAAGCCGATACCCAGCAATTTAGAAAGCTTTCTTTTCATTTGACCTTTTCGGTCCTCCTTTTAAGATATGTAACATATGCTTCGCGTTGTGACAGAAAACCGGAGTTAGCAAATTCTCCTTATCTGTAAACGCAGAAGCCAGAAAATTTCCTGTCCGTATCTGAGTTTATCAACTCGCTCCCCTCGCGGGTCCTTCCCATTGCATCACCTCCTTACAAAGATATACTCATACCTCGCACCGACCTGATGCGACAGATATTATCTCCATGATATCACACAAGCTGGTTTTGTCAAGTGTTTTACATATATTATTTCGATATTGATTGTAATAATATGTTAATTTCGCCCCGCTACCACTATATTTCTGCGCTCCCCGTTTGTCAAGCCCTTTCAAGGATCGCTAATGTGGTACCAAAGTACCGTTTCTCCTGTTATAACGTCGGAGAATGGAAAAGGTTAGTAATTATTTTTTGGCATTGTCTGACTGAGGTGCGGTCGATATAAACATTATTGTGCCAAACAAATTTGATAATTAAGCACACCTGTTCTATTATTATACCACTTGTTGTGCGTAGACGGGTAAGCGCACCCTGTACTCTCGCCACCGGGAAAGCTTTTAGTTGGAGCCTCCTGACTTGGGACATTTAGTGTCCCGTGAGTGAAAAGAGGAGTCACCGCCAACGTATCCGCTTTTGCGAGGAATCCCGACATAATCCGGTGAAGGCATTCAATAAGATATCGGGATGATTTCCTAATCCCGTACTTTAGTCGGGACGCGGCAATCTCTACAATCAGCCCAATACACCAGCGGCACAGGAAAATCGGTATGGATTGCTTCGCCTCCTGTTGACGGATGGCTCGCAAAAGCGGTCACATGATTCGCAACAATTTCAGATGAGATTCTTCACTGCGTTCAGAATGACTGCTGCACAAGTATTTGGTAAACCGGTTTCGTTTCAGGACAGGCCGCTCGAATACAGGTTCTGCTGGAAGCCTGCCTCCCCTCACAATAAAAAATATGTGAGACTCCATCGGCGTTTCTCAAACCCGGGAATTCACCCTTTCCCCGAATGAAAAATTTCTCTCGTTACGTGAAAAAGGAAAAAAAACGAATACGAATCGTAGATGAATTAACTACTTATTAACCTTGTCCTTGTACTTTTAGCCTCGAAAACCGGGAACTACCTGTCATGAAAACGGGTGAAAATCGAAAAAACGAATCGAGCGTACTTTAACAACTTGTTAACCTTTCAGGAATCTCCTCAGCTTCGAATATCCGGGACGTTTCTGAAAATAATGCTCAAAAAAACGAAAACGAATCGAGGCTGATCACGGTACTCTGAAATGACGGTACAAAGAGGCAGGAAGAAACCGGCCTACAGTTCTTTTACCATGTAAGCGCCCCTGAGCTGGTAGCCTTCATTCCGGTAGTATTCCCGCGCCCCGACGCCGCTGAGGACGAGTAATTCGGGAGCATGGTATTCCTCCCGGGCAATCCTTTCGGCGGCAGCGAGGAGCCGTTTCCCCAGGCCGCGGTGCTGAGCCGAAGCCGGATCCTGCTGGGCCAGCGGTACCTCCGGGCCGTAAACGTGCAGTTCCCGCACCATGGCCATGGTATTTCCTTCGCTCCTGCCCGGTCCGTATTCATCCCGCTGGAGCCTCAGGCGGAGCATGCCGAAGAGGATATCGTTTTCATCTTTATAGGAGAGGAAAATCTCCCAGCCGCCGGAAGCGGCGTAATCGTCCCGGGCAAGTTTCGGCGTTCCCGGCACATAACCGTTCCGGGTGCGGTGGCCGTATTCACGGCAGCGGATGCAGCGGCATTCGCTGCCCGCTTCTTTCATCATCTGCTGGACGCCGGTGCGGAGGGAGTCCTTGAGGCCGCCGACGATATAGTTCGCCGGAATATCACGGAGCACCCGGGATATCCGGACGTAATCCGGGACGAGTGCCTTCGTTTCCGCAACCACCCGGGTCATGACCTCATCCGGATACGGCTCGTACTTCCCTTCCCGGTACCATTGTTCGAGGGTAGTGCCCTCTATCACCATGGTCGGATATATTTTCAACCCGTCCGGCCGGAAATTAGAATCCTCGAACAGGCGCTGAGCCATGCCGATATCCGCCTCCGGTGACGAACCGGGCAAGCCGGGCATGAAGTGGTAGTG
>CAZOGR010000040.1:5736-8719 GCA_964579355.1 uncultured Dehalococcoidales bacterium
AAAGTACCGCCCATGATAATCAGCTCAATCTTATCGGTGGGATGCCCCATATTGGTAAGTATCTGAAGTCGGAGCCGGACCTGCTCAGCTCCGTCGAAGTCGCAGCGGATTGCCCGGAGCACGGCCGGCGAGGTAGGGGTATAGCTCTGAGGGGTATCGGAGAAGGTCGGGCAGTAAATACACTTGCCCGGACAGCTCGCAGGGGAAGTCATGACCGCGACCGGGGTGACTCCCGATATTGTTCTGGTATTTTTCTTCATAGTATACTCTCACTATAGTTTAGCAGTTTCACTGTGCTTCGAACAATCGATTACCGCACAGAAAAAGAGGTTCATGACTCAGGAAGCATTCGATAGAATCGCCCCGGGCTGGTACAATTACCGGCACTGGTCGATATTCCGTACCGAACTTGAGAGGCTGGCAGAGCGATGGCAGTCAGGCACCCTTCTCAACGCCGGTTGCGGCCACGGGCCTGATTTCCTGCCGTTCAAGGACAGGTTCGACCTTTACGGGTTCGATTTCTCCCGCCGCATGCTGGAGCATGCCGAAAAATATGCCGGGAAGTTCGGCTATTCGCCGGCACTGTTGCAGGCAGACCTCCGGGCGCTGCCGTTCCGGGACAATGTTTTCGACAAAGCAATCGCCATTGCTACCTATCACCATATAGAGACCCCCGCCGAACGGCTGTTATCGCTGCGGGAACTGCGGCGGGTACTGAAACCCGGCGGAGAAGCCTTCATCACCCTCTGGAATTACTGGCAGTCGAAATTCCGCTTCAAGGGCAAAGAGCCCAAGGTGACCTGGCGGATAAAGGATGAGGTCGTTTACCGGTACTACTACCTGTTCTCATTCCCGGAAGCCGAACGACTGGTAAAGAAAGCGGGATTCCAGTTACTGGAATCCCGCCCCGAATCTTCTTACCGTTTCCCGGTGAAGTTCTTTTCCCGGAATATCTGCCTGCTGATGAAAAAACCGAAGTAACCACCTTATATATATAAAGGTTTTTGTTACCGGTAATCCATGACTTTCTTCACCGTCTTAATAATTGTATCTTTATCAGGAATAGCGAATTTCTCCATCGGCGGACTGAACGGCACGGGGACATCGAGTCCGCACTCCCGGGTCGCCGGGGCTTTCAGTGCTCTGAAGGTATCCGGGTCTTCGACGACGAGAGAAACGATTTCCGAAGCAGCACTGCAGGTGCGGCAGGCTTCATCGACGGTAACCAGCCGGCCGGTTTTCCTGACCGACTTCCGAATCGTTTCCGTATCGAGCGGGACGAGGGTACGCGGATCAATCACTTCCACGGAAATACCCTGCTTTTCCAGTTCTTCGGCGGCGGCCATCGCCTCATAGACCATCAGCGAAATGGCGACCAGGGTGACATCGGAGCCTTCCTTTTTAACCGCCGCCTGGCCGAAGGGAATGGTATATTCCTCTTCCGGTACGTCGCCCGTAACCTCTCCCAGCTTCATATGCTCGAACGAAATAACCGGGTTGTTATCGCGAAGGGCTGTTTTCAGCAGGCCCTTGGCATCGTACGGAGTTGCCGGAATGATGATTTTCAAACCGGCGACATTCATGTACATCGAATAAGGGTTCACCGAATGCTGGGCGGCGGCGGAAGCACCGAGACCGTTTCTCTGGCGGTAGAGAATGGGGAATTTCGCCTGCCCGCCGAACATGTAGGTTATCTTGGCAGCCTGGTTGACAATCTGGTCGAACGCGACAAAGGCAAAGGTGGCCATTCGGACATCGGCAACGACCGGAAAACCGGAGCCGGCCAGACCGATAGCGGCGCCGACAAAGGCCGATTCCGAAACCGGTGTCAGCCGTACCCGGATGTCTCCGAATTCTTCGAGGAGTTCGGGGGTTGGGTCTTCGGCAATATGAATCATTTTATCGTTCCGGCGGAATTCTTCCTGGAGGGCTTCCAGCGTCGCCTGGTTATAACTGATTGTTCTCATTATTTCTCCTGTAAAGACGATTTTCTTTTAAGCGGAATAGATATCTTCAAGAGCATCTTCGGGAGCCGGGAAAGGGCTTTCGATGGCAAACCGGACCGCCCCTTCAATCTTCTCCAGGACCGCCGTATCGATGTCTTTCAGTTCCTGTTCGGTGACGGTACCATTAGCCAGTAAACGCCGTTCCATGGCGGCAACCGGGCATTTCTTTTTCCATTCTTCTATTTGTTCAAGCGGACGGGGGTCCGGCATGGACTCGAAATGCGAGCGCCAGCGATACGTCTTGCATTCGAGGAGAATCGGTCCGCCGCCGGCACGGATTTTCGCAATCAGTTCCCCGGCTTTTTCATTGACAGCGACGACGTCATTGCCGTCGACAACTTCTCCCGGCATATCATAGGCAACCGTTTTTTTGTGTATATCCTTCAGGGTCAGGCCGGTCGTATCAGGAATCTGTGACGCCCACTTGTTGTTTTCGCAGACGAAGAGCAGGGGCAGTTTCCACTTCACAGCCAGGCTGAGTGACTCATGGAATTCGCCTTCCTGGGTAGCGCCGTCACCGAAAAACACAGCCGCAACTCCACCCTTGTTTTCAAGCTGGGCAGCGAGAGCGGCGCCGAGGGAAATGGGCAGGCCGGCACCGACGATACCGTTCGCCCCGAGCATGCCGATGCTGAAATCGGCGATATGCATCGAACCCCCTTTGCCCTTGCAGTAGCCGGTTTTCTTGCCGAACACTTCGGCCATCATGCGACGGACGTCGGCACCCTTGGCGATGGTATGGCCGTGTCCCCGGTGGCTGCTGACAATCCGGTCGGTAATACGCAGGTTATTACAGACCCCGGTGGGTATAGCTTCCTGGCCAATCGAGAGGTGGACGTAGCCCAGGACATTACCTGCGGCGAATTCGCGGGCTATCCGTTCCTCGAACCGGCGAATGGTCAGCATGGTGGTGTACAGTTTTACGAGTTCTTTTTTATCGAGACTCATTCATAAACTCCTGACTAAATTCCTATTAA
>CAZOGR010000040.1:8819-11924 GCA_964579355.1 uncultured Dehalococcoidales bacterium
TGCCGTCGTCCTCAACCGAGAAAGGTTGACCGGCAGCCGGCAGCGAGACCAGTTCGGAAAAGAGGCGAATTTCCCTCGGTATCCGGCCACCATGCCCGAAACAGGTAGCCGGACGAACGGCCGAAAACTCGATGCCATATTTCGCGGCATACTGCTCTGCCATAACCTCGCTCATCTGTTTTCCCAGGGCGTAGGGGCTGCCGGGACGCAACCGGTCGTCTTCAATAACATCCCTGTCACCGTAATCATCCTGCGGGCCGTACACACCTTCCGAACTGGCGTAGATGACCCGGGAAATACCGGCAAGCCGGGCAGCTTCGAAAGCATTGCACATGCCGAGCAGGTTCACCTTGACACTCAGCCTCGGGTCGTTTTCCACGTCCCCGGGTAGAATAAAAGCAAGGTTAACCAGGCGGTCGACGCCGTATTTGCTTATAACGTCCATGATTTCCTCGAGTTCGGCAACCGAACCGCGATGATAGACAAACTTATCGCCATACTCGCGGTACTGCTTCATTATCCAGTCTTTCGGCGGGATGACATCCATCGAAACGACCGATTCTATATTATCTTCCCGGAGCAACCGCAAGACAGTCTTGCGCCCAATCAACCCGTTTCCTCCGATAACCAGCACTTTCATATCCGCTCCCTTACTAAATTATTGTTTAGCATTCTAGTATCGAAACGATGAGATGTCAAAAAACATGACAGAAAACAGGTAATACGTCTTAACATTTTTCTTTACATTCCGGTATATAATATAATGTAAAGAAATTAGTTTTCTGTAAAACCCGTCACAAAGGAGATAACAATGAATTTCGGTGCCGACCTTCTGCCGATTCTCATCGTCATAGCAGTCGTTCTCATATTATGGGTACTGCTCCGGCGCAGGAAGCCTTTCGCTGCTCCCCAGGTACGGGTTGTCAATGACCTCCTTTCCGATACACGGATTAACCTGCGGCTGGTAGAAGTGATGATTAAAGGCGAGCAAATAAAGCATTTCTGCATGAACGGCTGGAACATGAATAAAGGGCAGGTTGGCTTTCTCAGGAAGTCGCTTCAGGAAGCTTTGGCCGAAACGTACGAACTGACAGAAGATTATAACCGGCAGGTACAGGAATCGAGAGAAAAAGGCGGCGGTTATATCGGCACAGTCGATACGGAGTTAATGGTACGGCGATTGCACCAGGTAAAATCAGGACTCGAAGACTGGCTGATGGCGACAACCGGAACCATAGAACCCGGAGGAAAGGGTGGCCTGTTCGACATTTTGCTGGGAAGGTAGCTTCTTTAGTTTTCGGAAAGGGAAAATTTAGCTTTTCCCCATTTTCCGGCATGCTTGCGTCGAAGCTTTTCGAGTATCTTAAGACTCTCGTCGGTGGTAATATCCTGAGTCGTCATGATAAAGGCATCTTCCCTGTTGTCCGTGTAGTAGTGCTTCCGGACACCGGCTTCTTTGAAGCCGTATTTCAGGTATAACTGCTGGGCTCCGGTATTGGTCACGCGCACTTCGAGGGTTACCTGGGTGGCGAAAAGTTCTTTAGCACGGACGAACACCGTCATCATCAGCAACTCGCCGACACCGTTTCGCTGGCATTCCTGCCTGACGGCTATCGTCGTGATATGAGCTTCATCGGCCATAATCCAGAAACCGACGTACCCGCAGACAAACGGCGCGAGGGTAACAGAAGGTTCTTTCCGGGATACTTCGGTTCCTCCAAAAAGCCGGCGCAAGAGGTTACTCATCCAGGTTGGTTTTTTAATCGGGCGGACCGGGTCCGGTTCCAGCCGAACAGTCCGGCTTTCGTCACAGACGACATAGTAGTGCATCATCTGGTTTCCCAGTTCCCGTTCGAAATTCGGCGGCGGCATCATAGTCGGGAAGGCTTCACGGTCGATTTCCTTAACCTGGGGAATATCGGTTTTCCTCATCGGTCGAATCAGGTACGGCAAGGCATACTCCTTCAAGGTCTCTTATTTTATTCTAGCATACTCCCCGGTTGCCCGGTCACCCGTGATTTACTATCTTTTTAACTCCTCCTTCGTTATACTATATAGCATCAGGATAACCCTGATTCAAACCGGGGGACAACAGTGTACTGATGTGGTATCCCGGGAGACAGGAGTTCTCAGGTGCTGGATGAAGAACTGGTCGTACAGCGGGCAAAAAAGAACGACCCGAACGCCTTTGCCGAGCTGTACGAAGAATACTTCGAAAAAATATATAGATATATAGCCGTAAAGATTGGCGACCGGGAAGAGGCCGAGGATTTAACCCAGCAGGTTTTCCTCAAGGCTCACGGTTCGATATCTTCGTTTAAATGGAAGGGAGTGCCTTTCTCATCATGGCTGTATAGAATCGCCCATAACCAGATTGTCGATTATTTAAGAAAAAAAACAAAGCAACCGGAGACACTGAACGACGAAATACCGGTGATGGATAAAGAAGAGAACAATCCTGACAAACTCGTAGAAAGAAGAATGGAACTGCAACAGGTACTGGAGGCCGCGAAACAGTTAACGGAAGCCCAGAGGGAAGTAATATCGCTCCGGTTTTCGGCTGAACTGCCGACCGCCCGGGTAGCAGAAATCATGGGAAAAAGCCAGGGAGCGATTAAGGCTCTCCAGCACAGCGCAATAGCCGCGCTCCGTAAGTCCTTGATGACGGAAAGTTATGAATAACAGGGAACAAGAATTCAACAACATACTGGATGAATGCCTCGACCGCCTGATTTTTAAAGGTGAACCAGCCGAGCAATGTCTTAGCGATTACCCGGAAATGGCTGACGAGTTGAGACCGTTACTCGAGACGGCAATCGTAACCAGTACCGTCACCAGTCTGAAACCCGGCGCCGCCTTTATGAGCAAAGCTCGGGCAGAGATGCAGGCAGTTCTACAGCAAGCCGAAGAAAAGAAAGAGCGTTCGGTATTCAGTTTCGCCTGGCGGCGCAGTCTTGTTACCGCCATGTCTGTTCTTCTCGTCATATTCGCCGTTACCGGAGGAACCGCCGCCGCTTCTTCTAGCGCTATGCCGGACAGTTTCCTGTATCCGGTCAAGTTGGCCGCTGAAAAAGTCCAGCTTGCCTTCACCTTCACCGACCTGGG
>CAZOGR010000041.1:0-11094 GCA_964579355.1 uncultured Dehalococcoidales bacterium
GAAACGATGGTTTTTCTCACCGATGTCGATGGCATCAGCGATAAAGACGGTACGGTCCTGTCAAAACTGAATTCGGACGAAGCTGAAGCTCTTATTGCCTCAGGCGTCGCTTCCGGTGGCATGATACCGAAGATTCAGTCCTGCCTGAAAGCTGCTGCTGCCGGGGCTGTCAGCCGTATTATCGACGGCAGGCAAGCCCACGCTCTTCTCAACGAACTGACCGGTGTCAGGAGTGGTACGACCATCAGTTTGAAATAGCCCTCTTTTCGATTTACAATTGAAAATAGACGATTATTGAGAGGGCATCCGCCCTCTCAAATAGTTTATGGCTGGAACAATAACCGTAATAGGTTATAATATGAGTACTGTTAAAAGGAGAAAGAAAAATGACTGACTGGCCCGAACTGGATAAAAAATACATGATGCAGACAATGGTGCGTCATCCCGTCACCCTGGTGAGGGGTAAGGGCTTGAGGGTCTGGGACGATAAAGGTAAGGAATACCTCGATTTTGTCGGGGGTATTGCCGTGAACTGCCTCGGCCAGTGCCATCCGGTGGTGGTACAGGCTATCACTGAGCAGGCAAACACCCTGGTGCAGGTTTCGCTCTGGTACTACAACAAGCCGATGCTCCAGCTTGCCGAACTGCTGGTGAAGAACAGTTGCATGGACCGGGTGTTCATCTGCAACAGCGGCCTCGAAGCGAACGAAGGCGCGGTCAAACTTGCCCGCCGGTACGGGGCGCAGAAGCGGAACGGCGCCTACGAAGTTATTACTACCTTCGATTCCTTCCACGGCCGTTCGCTGGCCATGACCGCCGCTACCGGCCAGGAAAAGATGCATAAAAACTTCGAACCGCTGCCGGTTGGCTTTATCAATGTCGAGAACAATAATATCGAAGCGATAAAGAAGGCAACCACCGAAAAGACCTGCGCCGTCATGGTAGAACCCATCCAGGCGGAAGGCGGTATCAACGAACCGAAGGGTGATTTCCTGAAGCAGGTCCGCGACTGGTGCGATAAAAATAATCTGCTGCTGATTTTCGATGAGGTGCAGACCGGCATCGGCCGTCTCGGTACCCTTTTCGGTTACCAGCTTTACGGTGTCGAACCGGATGTCATGACCCTTGCCAAAGGCCTGGGCGGCGGCGTCCCTATCGGTGCCGTCACCTGCAAGGAATTTGCCTCCGTGTTCTCGATGGGCGACCATAACGCCACGTTCGGGGGTAACCCGGTAACGACCGCTACCGCTTATGCGACGCTTAAGTACGTCATCGAGAATGATATCCCCGGCAATGCGAAAAAAGTGGGGGCGTACCTGAAGGAAGGCTTGAAAAAACTCCAGCAGAAATATGGCTTCGTCACCGATGTCCGCGGACAGGGCCTGCTGCTGGCGATGGAGTTCGATAAGGATATCGCCGCCGAAGTTGTCGATACCTGCATCGAAAAAGGCCTGCTGATAAATCGTTTAAAGACGAATACCGTCCGCTTCATTCCGCCGCTGATTCTCACCGAAAAGGAAGCCGATGAAGCCCTCGGGATACTGGATAAAGTCTTAGGCAATATAAAATAGGGTTCTGTTTGCATATGGTTGATAATAATGTTTTTACGAATGAAGTGAAACCTGTCCCGGTTTACTCCCTTTTGTAAAGTCGCAGACTCGCGATTTATCGGAGGGAGATTAAGAGGGATTTGAAAATTTTTGATTTATTTTTGCATCCTCATACCCGCCAACCAAAACCGAACAGAACCTGAAATAGAGAAATAAACTACTAAAAAACATACAACACGAAAACAGGAGAAGAATAATGGCAGAAAAAGTAGTGCTGGCGTACAGCGGAGGGCTCGATACCTCGGTCCTCGTCAAATGGCTTCAGGAAAAATACGGCTTCGAGGTTATTGCCGTCAATATAGATGTCGGTAACGAGAAAGACTTTACCACCGTCAGGGAAAAGGCACTCAAGATTGGGGCGATTGAATCGGTCGTTATCGATGCGAAAAAACTCTTTATCGACTATTTCGTCTTCCCGGCGTTGCAGGGTAATGCCATGTACGAAGGCCAGTATCCTCTGGCGACAGCCCTGACCCGGCCGCTCATGGCAAAGCTGCTGGTGGATAAAGCCCTCGAAGCCGGTGCCACCACCATCGTTCACGGCTGCACCGGCAAGGGCAACGACCAGGTGCGCTTCGAAGTCAGCATCAATGCCCTTGCACCGGATATTAAAATAATCGCTCCCGCCCGGGAATGGAAAATGACTCGCGAGGAATCGATTGCCTATGCCAAGGAACACGACATTCCGGTTCCCATCACGGTGAAAAGCCCCTACTCAATCGATGTCAGTCTCTGGGGTAAGGCAATCGAATGCGGAGCTATCGAAGACCCGTGGGCGGAACCGCCTGCCGATGCCTTCACCATGACGGTCGCGCCGGAGAAAGCCCCGAATACTCCCCAGTACATTGAAATCGGCTTCAAGGAAGGCATTCCCGTTTCGCTTGACGGAGAAGAACTCGATGGCGTTACCCTGGTGACTCGCCTGAATGATATTGCCGGCGGGCATGGTATCGGTCGAATCGACCATATCGAGGACCGCGTCGTCGGCATCAAGTCTCGCGAAATTTACGAAGCTCCGGCGGCCATTACCCTGATTGAAGCCCACCGGGCACTCGAAGCCCTGACCCTTTCGCGGGACCAGCTCGATTTTAAGCAGAAGGTCGAACAGGTATTCTCGAACCTGATATATAACGGCCTCTGGTTCAGCGGACTGAACCGGGATATTTCCGCCTTCATCCGCAGTTCCCAGCGGTACGTGACCGGGGAAGTCAGAATGAAGTTGTATAAAGGCAAAGCTACCGTCGCCGGACGGAAATCTCCCAAGGCGCTCTACAATCTGAGCCTGGCTACCTATGATACCGGCGATAAATTCGACCAGAGCGCTTCAGCCGGCTTTATCCATCTCTGGGGGCTGCCGGTAAAAAACCAGGCGCAGGTGCAGTTACTGGGCGACAGCGAAGGACCGATGAATATCATCGGTCCGAAAGAGTAAAGGCAGACTATGAGTACAATTCGCGGCCGTTTCGAGAAACAGGCTGATAAAGCCGCTGCCAAGTTTACCGCTTCGATTTCCTTCGACTGGCGACTCTATCCCTATGATATACAGGGAAGTATCGCTCATGCCCGCATGCTCGGAAAACAGGGCATTATCACGGCTGAAGAAGCCCGGGCAATCGTCAGCGGACTCGAAGCGATACTCCGGGAAATAGAGGACGGGGTATTTCTCTTCAAGGCGGAATACGAGGATATCCACATGAATATCGAAGCTGCCCTGATAGAGAAAATCGGCGAAGCCGGTAGAAAACTCCATACCGCCCGGTCGAGAAACGACCAGGTGGCCGTCGATACCCGGTTATTCACGAAAGATGCCGTTACCAAGACGGTGCTGCTGATTAAAAAACTTCAGCAGGCGTTACTCGATACGGCCGAAAAGACCCAGGGAATCGCCATGCCGGGATACACCCACATGCAGCGGGCGCAACCGGTGCTGCTGTCCCATCACCTCCTGGCATATTTCGAAATGTTCCAGCGGGATGCTGAACGCTTTCTTGCCTGCCAGGAGAGAGTAGATGTTCTCCCCCTGGGAAGCGGTGCCCTGGCGGGGGTTGCCTACGATATCGACCGCGAATTCGTGGCCCGCGAACTCGGCTTCGCCCGGGTCAGCCGTAACAGTATGGACGCCGTTTCCGACCGTGACTACATCATCGAGTTCGAAGCCGCGGCGAGCATCTGCATGATGCATATCTCGCGGTTCGCCGAAGAACTGATTCTCTGGTCGACCGCCGAATTCGGCTTCGTCGAAATCGATGACGCCTACGCAACCAGCAGCAGCATCATGCCGCAGAAGAAGAACCCGGATGTCGCTGAACTGTCCCGGGGTAAAGCCGGGCGGGTCTACGGCCGTCTGATGGCCCTCCTTTCGACCATGAAAGGCCTGCCCCTCGCCTACAACAGCGACCTTCAGGAAGATAAAGAGGGTTTTTTTGATTGCGTGGACACGCTTCATGCCACCCTTGACGTCTTCGCCGGCATGGTCGGCACGCTGAAGCTGAATGCGGGAAAAATGCAGCGGGCTGCCGGAGAAGGGTTTATCCTGGCTACCGACCTGGCCGATTACCTGGTGGGAAAAGGAGAGTCATTCCGCACCGCTCACGGCATCATCGCCCGACTGGTCGCCTATGGCGTGCAGAACGGACGGAGTATCCAGGAAATGACGCTCCAGGAATTCAAGACCTTTTCTCCTTTATTCGAGGAGGATGTGAAATATATCACGGTCAAGTCGTCGCTGAATGCCCGCAATAACCCCGGCGGGACAGCTCCCGGCAGAGTGGAAAACGCCCTGGTAGAGGCGAGACGGTTGCTGGGAATGTAACCTCCGGTTACCGTTTACAGTTTTTTCCGAGGAGAAACACGTATGCCTGTAAACAAGATAAAAATAGCTCCCTCGATTTTATCGGCGGATTTCGCCAGACTTGGCGAGCAGGTCGCCGCCGCTGCCGAAGCAGGTGCTGACTATATCCACGTCGATGTCATGGACGGACATTTTGTCCCGAACATAACCATCGGGCCGGCGGTCGTGAAGGCAATTCGACCGTATACCGGCATTCCCTTCGACGTTCACCTGATGATAGAGAGGCCGGCCGATTATATCCGGCAGTTCGCCGAAGCCGGCGCCGATATCATTACCGTTCATGTGGAAGCCTGCCCCCATATTCACCGTACTATCCAGACGATTAAGGAACTGGGCAGGAAAGCCGGTGCTTCGGTCAATCCGGGCACTCCGGTGGACCGGCTCGAGGATATACTGCCTGACCTCGATATGGTGCTGGTCATGACAGTGAACCCCGGATTCGGAGGACAGAAATTCATTACGAATACCCTTAACAAGATTTCTGCTATCAGGGAAACAATCGATATACTTGGCCTGGAGACGGAAATCGAGGTCGATGGCGGTATCAATGTCGATACAGCTCCGAAGGTAAAAGAAGCGGGAGCTGATGTGCTGGTGGCCGGGGCGGCTGTCTTCAATCCGAATGAGTCAATTAAAGAGGCTCTCCGGAAAATAAGAAGAAGCCTCGAATAAATCTTCGAGGCTTCCTGTCTTTTCTCTCGTTTCGGGATTGGGATGACTACGCTTTCCCGGCTGCTTTTTTCCGCGGAGGCTTGTTTATGGTACGGAGGCACCGGGTGCAGAGCGTCATTTTCGTCGGCTGGCCTTCGACATCCACCGTCACCGGATGGATGTTCGGCATCGATACCTTGTTGGTTCGACGTTTCGAATGACTCACATTGTGACCGAATTGTGGCGTTTTACCGCAGATTTGACACTTCAATTTATTCCCCTTGACCGTATACTTATTTTTAGGTAAGATGCTTCTATCATACTATCATAGAGCAGAAGGCTTGGCAAGAACCGGTAGTGTGTGAAAGCCGGTTGCTCCACACCTGCTTATTGAAGGCAGGAGGGGTGGTAATCGGCAAGGAAGGTGGTAATGAGACAGGTTCAGACAATTAGTGGAAAAGAATACAGAGAAATGCTTTCGACAGCCACGTCATGGCTGGAGAAAAGTTCTTCGGATATTGATGCTTTAAACGTTTTTCCCGTGCCTGATGGCGATACCGGCACTAATATGCTGCTGACGATGCGTTCCAGCGTTGACGAAACATTTATGAATGAATCTCCGAACGTGTGCGATGTTGCCAGATCGTTCGCCCGGGGGGCGCTGATGGGCGCCCGGGGCAACAGCGGTGTCATTCTCTCGCAGATTTGGCGGGGCGTGTCCGAAGGCCTTGTCGAAAAAAAGACAATCAATGCCACGGATTTCACCGAAGCCCTGAAAAACGCCGCCACGGTTGCCTATAAAGGAATCACTAACCCCGTTGAAGGAACGATACTGACGGTAATTCGGGAAGCCGCCCAGGCCGGGGCGGCAGCTCTTGAAACCGGGACGACCGAATTCATAACAGTCATGGAGGCCATCGTTAACGGAGCCGGCGAATCCGTCGCCAATACCCCGACCCTCCTGCCGGTACTGAAAGATGCCGGTGTGGTGGACGCCGGCGGACAGGGGTTGTACACCATCCTCGAAGGCGCCCTGCGGTATCTCCGGGGAGAAGTCGAGCAGATGCAGTTCCGCAAACCCCAGATGATTGCCAGTAATGTTCCTCAACCCGTCAGGATTCCCCAGCTAAGCCCGGAAGGCGAGGTCCCCTTCGGTTACTGTACCGAATTCATGCTGAAGGGCGAAGGGCTGAACCCGGAAAAGATTAAGACCCGACTGAAGAGGGAAGGTGAATCGTTAATCGTTGTCGGTGATGTGGATACGGTCAGAATTCACGTTCATGCCCTCGACCCCGGCAAGGTTATCCGCTATGCCACTTCCCTCGGCACCATTCACCAGGTTTCCATCCGGAATATGGACGAGCAGTACCGCGACTTCCTCGAGTTGCAGAAATCGAGAGCCGTTGCCCTCGATACCGCCACCGTCGCTGTTGTTTCCGGAGACGGACTGGCCGAAGTCTTCACCAGTCTCGGCGCGACGGCCATCGTTCCGGGCGGCCAGACGATGAATCCCAGCACCAAGGATATTCTCCAGGCGGTCAACGCCGTTTCTTCCGATAAAGTTATCATTCTCCCGAACAACAAGAATATCGTCCTGACCGCCGAACAGGTAAAGGGACTGACCGATAAAACCATTGAGGTGATACCGACTAAAACGATTCCCCAGGGAGTAGCGGCCCTGCTCGCTTTCGACTATGAAGCGGATTTCAGCACCAATGCCGACTTGATGAAAGAAGCCCGGTTGATGGTGAAAACAATTGAGATTACCCGGGCAGTCAGAGCGGCTCAGCTTGACGGCCTCAGCATCAAGAAAAAACAGGCAATCGGCCTGCTCGACGGCGACCTGCTGGCCGCCGGCAAAGATACCCAGGATATCCTCGAAAAAATGCTGGCCAAGATAGATGTCAACCAGAATGAAATCGTCACTATCTACTACGGAGCCGAAGCAACCCCGGAAGATGCCAACCAGGTAAGTGAGAGTATTCGCGAAAAATATCCGCAACTCCAGGTTGAAGTAGTTAAAGGCGGACAGCCATACTACGACTATATAGTCTCCATAGAATAAATCGGAGGATTTCAATGACCGTCAAAATCGTCACCGATAGTTTGTCCGATATCACCAGCGATCTTGCCGCAGAATTCGATATTACCGTTGTCCCTTTAACGGTACTTTTCGGCCATGAGCATTACCTCGACCGGGTAACCATCAGTACCGATGAGTTTTACAACCGGCTCATTAACGGAAATGTCTGGCCGACCACGACTCAGCCGTCGCCGGCCGCCTTTACCGAAGTCTATAATAAGCTTCTTGAGAAAACCGACGAAATCCTGGTCATCAATGCTTCCAGCCGGCTGAGCGGTACCTATCAGTCTGCTCTCGGCGCTGTATCCATGGCCGAAAAGAAAGGCCGGATTGAGGTAATCGATTCGAAAAAAGTCGCCATGAGCCTCGGTCTGATAGCTATCAACGCGGCCAAAAGAGCTAAAGCCGGTGCCGGTATGGAAGACCTGATAAAGTACGTTAACGGTGCTTTGGAACACTCTCATTTTGCGGTATACTTCGATACGTTAACCTATCTTGCCAAAGGCGGAAGAATCGGGAAAGCCAAGGAACTGATGGGGTCGGTACTCTCGATTAAGCAGATTCTTACCATCAGGGAAGGCGAAATGGCGCCCCTGGCGAGAAAACGCTCATTGGTTGCCGGGATGGACTACCTCGCAACCTACGCCGAATCATGTAAAAATATCCAGGAAATCGCCCTCGAACATACCACGACTCCCGCCGAAGCTGATAAGCTTGAGGAACGCCTGAAACCGTTACTCGGCGGCAGCAAACGCGTCTTCAGGTCGACCGTCAGCCCCGTCCTCGGTGTCTACGGCGGGCCGGGAGCGATTGCCCTGACCGTGCTCGAAGGCTGAACGACGGGGGCCATTATTGAAAATTTGGCCCCTTGCGGAGGTGCCGATAACGGAGGGTTCGCTTGTCTCTGAACGCTGAGTCTTTACGTAAGATTCTCAAACTGGAAGCTGATAAAGGCTATAAAGACTCGGCGGTAATTGGCGGCCTTGACCGGTTCCTTATCAACTGGGCTTCCGGCGTTTCGGCGACCGTTACCTCACCCTCGTTACTGAAAAAGCTGAAAAAACTGCAACGGCAGGGAATCGGCTATTCAAATCTTTCCCGTGAAGAACGACAGGAAGCCCTCGAAGGGATTATTGTCTTTCTCGGCGATGTCGAAAAATCCACTGTCAGTGAAAGCCCGCCGAAACCGGTTTCCCCGAACGCTGAAATACCGGCTGCTTCCCACCCGCGGACTTCCCGGCAACCCGTCTCCGCTCAGACGCTCGATTCGCCGGTTACCGTCATCAAGGGCATCAGCGCCTCTCTGGCGACCCGGTTCGCGAAAATGGAATTACGGACGGTTCGCGACCTGCTGTACTTTTTCCCCCATCGTCACCTCGATTACACCGATACGAAATCGATTTCCGACCTCGTCGAAGGCCGGGAAGAAACGATTATCGCCAATGTCTGGGAAGCCCGCGAGACAAGGCCGGGAGGAAGGAAAAGCACCGAGGCGACCGTCGGAGACGAAACCGGCAACGTCCGGGTCGTCTGGTTCAATAACCCGTACCTTGTGAAAAGGCTGACGACGAATGCCCGTATCATTATCAGCGGCAAGGTTAGTCTTTTTCAGGGAAGGCATGTTTTTCAATCGCCCGAATGGGAGTTCGCTGACGATTCGGATACCATCCACGTCGGGCGGCTCGTTCCGCTCTATTCGCTGACCCAGGGACTGAGACAGCGGCAGGTCCGGAATATCATGAAACAGGTTGTCGATGCCTGGGCGTGGAGAATCGAGGATTTTCTCCCTGATGAAATCAGAGAACGGCAAAAACTGCTTCCTCTGCCGGTCGCCCTCAGCCAGGCTCATTTTCCGGATGATACCCTGCTGAAAGATAGGGCACGCATACGGCTCGCTTTCGATGAGTTGTTTTTACTCCAGCTGGGAGTTCTTAAGAAAAAACAGAACTGGCAGGAAGGCCAGCCGGCACGGCCGGTGCCGACCGACAAAATAGTCCTCGAATCATTTTTACGGTCGCTGCCATTCGAACTGACCGGCGCCCAGAAACGGGCGCTTGGTGAAATACTCGGTGATATGGGGAAAACGAAGGCGATGTCCCGCCTTCTCCAGGGCGATGTCGGCAGCGGAAAAACTGTCGTTGCCACGGCGGCCCTGCTGATGGCGGTCGCTTCCGGGTTCCAGGGGGCGCTCATGGCTCCCACCGAGATACTTGCCGAACAGCACCTTTCGACCGTGTGCCGCCTCCTCGCCGGCGCCGGTAAACCGGAAGAAGAGGTGGATTATCTCAGAACTTACTCGGGAATCCTGCCCCGCCCGGTGACGGTAGCGATGTTGACCGGAGCCGTCCCGGCGGCGAAAAAACGGGAACTGCACCGGATAATCCGGGAAGGGAATGCCGATATCGTCATCGGCACCCATGCCCTGATACAGAAAGACGTCGGCTTTTCCGACCTCGGATTTGCCGTCATCGATGAGCAGCACCGTTTCGGGGTTGAACAGCGCTCAGCCCTCCGCCAGAAGGGCTACAATCCCCATATAGCCGTCATGACGGCCACCCCGATACCGAGAACGCTTGCCCTGACATTGTACGGCGACCTTGACTTATCGGTTATCGACGAACTCCCGCCGGGCAGGCAAAGCATCCGGACGAAGTGGTTGAAACCGAGCCAGCGGGCCAGCGCCTACGCCTTCATCAGGAAACAGGTTGCCGAAGGCAGACAGGCATTTATTATCTGCCCGCTCATCGAGGAATCGGAAGCGGTCCAGGCACGGGCGGCCACCATTGAGTACGAGCGGCTTTCGCAGGAGGTTTTTCCCGACCTCAAACTGGGATTGCTCCATGGGAAAGTGTCGGCGACGGAGAAGGAAAAAGTCATGCGGCAGTTTTATTCGGGCGAGTTCGATATCCTCGTCGCCACCCCGGTCGTTGAAGTCGGCATCGATGTCCCCAACGCTACCGTTATGATGGTGGAGAGCGCCGACCGTTTCGGACTCTCCCAGCTTCACCAGTTCCGCGGCCGGGTAGGCCGGGGCAGCGACCAGAGTTACTGCATGCTCCTGGCGGAAAATCCCTCCGAGGTAGCCCGGGCACGACTGGACATAATAGAGAATGTCCGGGATGGCTTTAAGCTTGCCGAAGAAGACCTGAAACTGCGGGGCCCCGGCGAATTTTACGGCACCCGGCAGAGCGGCATGCCGGATTTGCGGATGGCGAAGATATCGGACGTCGGTCTCCTCGAAGTCGCCCGCAGCGAAGCTATCATGCTCTTTCAGAAAGACGGAAACCTTGAGCATCCTGACCATGCGTTGCTCGTGAAAGAAATGGAAAAGGTATGGACACAGGAAGCCCCCGACGTGAGCTGAACGGGCAATTCGGCTGGGAAACGTGCCCTGAAACGGTGAGAAACCTGGTTTCTAAAATCGTGAAAAACTACCGGTCGGTTCTTGGGACAAATCTCACCGGCGTCTACCTCCACGGTTCCCTGGCGATGGGCTGTTTCAATCCCCAGCGGAGCGATATCGATTTCCTGGCGGTCGTCGGCGAGCCGTTATCCGTCGAAGAGAGAAGACTCATTATCGGATTGCTCCTCGATATCCGGAACGAGGCTCCCCCGAAAGGTATCGAGATGAGCATCATCCTCGGCAAATATCTCCGCGATTATGTATTCCCCACGCCTTACGAGCTTCACTATTCTCCCGGCTGGGATGAGCGGTACCGGAACGGAGAAATCGATTTCTCAGATAATCGTACCGATGAAGACCTGCTTGCCCATGCCATGATTACCCGGGAGAGGGGTATCACCCTGTACGGTAAATCGATTACAGAAGTATTTTCGGAAGTGCCGCGGGAGTTGTACCGGAAATCGATTCTCGCCGATGCCCGCTGGATACTGGAGAG
>CAZOGR010000042.1:0-10414 GCA_964579355.1 uncultured Dehalococcoidales bacterium
GGGGAGGATTCGGTTTTCCGGAACAGCCACCGATAAAGCCAGACCGGCTATTGAAGGAAGGGGATACCATCGACATCGGGAGTCTCAGCTTCCAGGTCATTCACACGCCCGGCCACACACAGGGAGGCATCTGTCTATATACGGACGGGGTGGTTTTCACGGGTGACACACTGTTCAGATACAGCATCGGCCGGTACGATATGCCGGGAGGGAACGGGCGACAGCTTCTCAAGAACATCGCCTCGAAACTGATGACGCTGCCGGAGACGACGGTGGCGTATCCGGGGCACGGGCCGGCAACGACAATCGGCGATGAGAAATTCGGAAATCCTTTCATTAATCAGTAGCTGCCTGTTCCGGAGACTATAGCAGCATCCCGGATAAAAATGCGGGATACAGAAACCGTTAAATGGTTCGCAAATACCGACGAGATTCTTCACTCCGTTCAGAATGACAGCGCACAGAAAAGATAAGGGGGCTGCCTTGCAGGCAGCCCCCTTTGACGTTTACCGTCTGAATTATCTTATCCGAGCCAGCCGGTGAGGGTAAATATCGGGGCGAACACGACGGCTACGATAGACATGAGTTTCAAAAGGATATTGAGCGAAGGACCTGAGGTGTCTTTAAACGGATCACCGACGGTATCGCCGACAACGGCTGCTTTGTGAGCATCCGAGCCTTTGCCGCCGAGCTTGCCGGTTTCAATCCATTTCTTGGCATTGTCCCAGGCGCCGCCGGCGTTGGCCATCGTGACCGCCAGCATGAAACCGGCAGCGATAGCGCCGATGAGCATACCGCCGAGAGCGTTAGCACCGAGAGCGAGGCCGACGAGAATCGGGCTTACGACGGCAAGGATACCGGGGAGAATCATTGCCTTGATAGCGGCGCCGGTGGAGATGCTGACGCACTTGGCATAGTCAGGCTTGACGCCTTCCTTACCTTCCTTGAGTCCGGCTATTTCTCTCCACTGCCGTCGTACCTCATTGACAATGCCCATGGCTGCTTTACCAACAGCATCCATGGTAAGGGCGCTGAAGATGAAAACCATCATTGCACCAATCAGCAAGCCGACGATGACAATCGGGTCGGTCAGGCTGATGTTGATAACCACATTGTGAACCCTCATCGTTTCGACGAAAGCGGCCGTCATACCGAGGGCAGCGAGGGCGGCCGAACCGATGGCGAAGCCTTTGCCGGTGGCGGCGGTGGTGTTGCCGAGGGAATCGAGGGCATCCGTCCTCTCGCGGACTTCGGGTTTAAGGTGGGCCTGCTCGGCGATGCCGCCGGCGTTATCAGCAACCGGGCCGTAGGCGTCGGTGGCGAGGGTAATGCCGAGGGTCGAAAGCATACCGAGGGCGGCAATCGAGATACCGTAGAGACCGGCGACCTTGAAAGCGACGATGGTAGCAATCGATACCAGGATAACAGGAATGAGGGTGCTTAACATGGCCGTACCGAAGCCTTTGATGATAAGGGTACCGGTACCGGTCTCGGATGATTCAGCGATGCGCTGGGTCGGTTTATAGGTATAGGAGGTGTAGTATTCGACACTGAGGCCGATAAGAATACCGGCGACCAAACCGGCAACAACAGCCCAGAAAACACCGAAATCAATATTCAACTGCCAGATGACCAGGCCGGAGATTATCACGACCAGAACCGACGCGATATAGATACCGCGGCGGAGCGCCCAGAGGAGGGCGTTCATGCCGGCGCCCTCTTTGGTTCTGACAAAGAAGGTACCGATAATACCGGCGATGATGCCGCCGGCGGCGATAACAAACGGAAGAACAGCCATATCGGAATCCCAGGCAAAGCCTGCGCCGACGGCAACGACGAGGGTCGCGACGACCGCGGCAGCATATGACTCGAAGAGGTCTGCACCCATGCCGGCGATATCGCCGACATTGTCGCCGACGTTATCGGCGATGACGCCCGGGTTTCTCGGGTCGTCTTCCGGAATTCCGGCTTCAACTTTACCAACGAGGTCGGAGCCGACATCGGCACCCTTGGTGAAGATACCGCCGCCAACCCTGGCGAAGAGAGCAATCGAAGAAGCACCAAAACTGAAACCGGTAATGATTTTGACGATTTCATCCCCACCGAAGATGATGTAGATGATACTCAGCCCCAGGATACCGAGGGCAACGACGGTGGTACCCATCACCGAACCACTCGAGAAAGCGACTCGCAAAGCGGCGTTCAATCCTTTCTGAGCAGCGGTAGCGGTACGGCCGTTGGCTTTGACGCCGAGCCTCATGCCGATATATCCGGCTCCGGCAGAGGTCAGCGCACCGACGAGGTAGGCAACCCCGGCTTCCCATCTGATATCAGGTATCACGCACATGATGATGAAAACGACCACGACAAATACGGACAATGTCACGTATTCACGTTTGAGAAAGGCGATGGCGCCTTCCTCGATAGCAGAGGTTATTTCTTTAATGCGGGCACTACCGGCATCTTTACGGAGGACATTCATTGCCATGATGGTAATGAAGACGAGCCCGATGACCCCTGCTATGACAGCAAACCAAATCAGGTCCATGTCTACAAACTCCTTTCTTTACTCAACTATATACAACTTATGAAAACCGGTATATTTTCCGGCCTTCTTCGATTCCTTTTTACAACCGTTTTTCCAGTTTTTCCAGCCTTCCGGCAAGGTCCTGCTGAGTCATGACGAGGGTGAGGTCGCTGCGGGTCCTTTCGAGGACGCCGCGGAGCATATCGGTGGTTCTTCGGAGGCCGCCGGTAATGGCATCGGGAAAATCTATCGTTACCAGGACGCTGTAGATATCATCCATTGCCGTGAGCAGTGCTTCTCCCTGGGAGAGGTCTCCCTTTCTCATGCCGTCGAGCAGGTAGCGGCGCAACTCGCTAGCGGCCTCGCCAAGCCCATTCAGATAGGATGCAGAATCGACGCCCAGTTCTTCCGGTGTCGGCAGGAGTTTCCCGGTCACGATGGCCAGAACGGCGCACCCTTCCACGTATTCTTTCTGGGCATCCCGGAGCGAACCGGTGTTAATAAGTTCAGGACTGCCCGCCAGGGCGTCTTCGCTTTCCTTCAGGAGCTTTTTCGCCGAGTCCAGCAGGCTTTCGGCTTTCCCGATTTCCTGCCGGTGGACAGCCCGTATCGCCTCGCTGCAATAGCGAATCGCTTCACGGCTGGCCGGTAATATCGCTTCCCTGGCCTTATCTTTCGCCGCGAGGTTGTTCCTGACCTGTTCTGAAATACTATCAAGATTATCCGTGGGTCCGCTCATCATATATCCCCTGTTGTTTTCGTCCGGTTTCCCGAGTCTGCCGGGCCGGCATGTCCGTCATCCTGAAAATCACGCCGGAGCGGCTTCGATTTCTGTCTCAGCTGAATAAAAGAAAACGGTCTGGGCCGTTTCTGAAAGGAAAAGCACCCTTCCGCCAATCCGTTCGAGGCTGGCACGAGGCGTCTGTACTGTCTGTCGGAACTCTTCTTCCGAATTAAGCATTTATTGAAAAACCAGGACCATTCAGTGACGCTTTTTTATAAAGCATGACCATTGTAACACAGCCGCGAGTACCGGTAAAGTTTTTACACGATTGTTTCAGGCTGATTTGTTACCGTTCGCCGACGGCATTTTCGATAAGGTCGAGGCGCTTTACCGAGCCGTCTACGGCCAGCTCAATCGCAATCACGTCGATGCGCCACAGTTCCGGGAGTTTCGGGTGTGTCTGCAGGTAGCGAGCAGCCGATTTTCGCAGCCGGGCCTGCTTTGCCGGGGTAACCGATTCTTCGGGGGTACCGAATTCATCGCCGGTTTTCGAGCGGACCTCGGTAAAAACGAGGGTATCGCCTTTTTTCGAGATGATATCGATTTCGCCGAAGGTGCAGAGGTAGTTCGTTTCGATAATACGGAAACCATGTTTTTTCAGATAGGCCTGGGCCAGTTGCTCGCCGAGGTTACCGGTCTCTTTACGTCCCATCTAGCGAAAATCTCCGAATCGAAGCTGGCAAACCGGGTTGAAACTTCTCCGGTGAACCGGCGAAGGGCCGAGACGCTGAAGGCAGGCGAGGTGCTCGCCGGTACCGTATCCCTTATGGGAAGCGAGGCCATACCCCGAGTATGCGTTATCCAGTTCGACCATAATCCGGTCCCGGGTAACCTTGGCGATAATCGAAGCTGCGGCAATCGAATAGCAGAGGTCGTCGCCGTGGGTGATACCTTTCTGGGGGAGGGAGACATCCGGCAGTTTCATATAGTCGATAAGCAGGTAATCGGCCGGAGGAGAAAGGTTTTCGACCGCCATTTTCATAGCCAGGCGGGTGGCTTCGGCAATGCCGGTACTATCGATAATATCGAAATCGATAATCCCGACACCGGTGGCAACAGCGACATTCCGGATATTCTCGAAAAGCTCAGCCCGCTGCCGGGGAGTCAGTTTTTTACTATCCTTTATGCGGTGAAGAAAGGGAATCCTGACCTGTGAAGGCAGGATAACTGCCGCAGCCACGACCGGTCCGGCAAGGGCGCCGCGGCCGGCTTCGTCAATTCCAGCGATGCAGCAGAAACCCTGGCTTTCGAGTTTTATCTCTTCGTCGAAGGACGGCATTTCAACTTTTTGCCTTGCGGGTATCTCTCGCCGGCGGTCTGTTTTCGGGCTGACGGCGGGTATTCCGGTTCTCCTGAGCAGGCTTTTCGTCAGCCGGTACCGGCTTGGCAACAGGCTGACGGCGGGGTTCGCCGATACCGGTAACTTCAGCGAGAGGAAACTCAACGACCGCTTTACTTTCAAGTTCGACGAAAACCGACATCTTCAGCGGGTTAGTTTCGACAACCCTGCCTTCACCCGCCGGGGTTATCATATGAAGGCCGACACGGGGAAGCTTGCTCTTCATTTCCTGGTAGTAGTCGTTTTCATAGACAAGGCAGCACATCAAACGGCCGCAGACTCCCGATATTTTCATCGGGTTAAGGGGCAACCCCTGGTCTTTTGCCATCCGCATGGAAACCGGGGTAAAATTACTCAGGAAGGTGGCGCAGCACAAGGGCCGGCCGCACCGGCCGCAGCCACCGTACATTTTGGCTTCATCTCTCGGGCCGGTCTGTCTCATTTCGACCCTGACGCGCAGTTTCCTGGCCAGTTCCCGGACAAGTTCCCGGAAGTCGACCCGTTCTTCGGCACTGAAATGGAGTGTCAGGCGGGTGCCGTCGAGGTTATACTCAGCACCGAGCAGCTTCATCTCCAGGTTCAGTTTCTCGACCAGTTTACGACATTCTTCGAGGGCTTCCTTTTCCTTGCTTTCGAAAGAGTGAGCCATGCCGATATCTTCTGGAGTAGCTTTCCGTATCACCGGTTTCAGCGGTTTTTCGATTTCCTCTTCAGCGACTTCCCGGGGTTTACTCACCACCTGCCCGAGTTCCAGACCGCGGGATGTTTCCACCACCACGTCATCGTTTATCTCAATCTCAAGTTCGCCCGGGTCGAAGTAATACACTTTTCCGGCCTGTTTAAATCGGACTCCAACTACATTTGCCATTTTTACCTCAAATCGGAGGCGTTCGCCTCCTGCTCGCTTTCTTCATCCGGCATATCGAGCATCAACACCTCGAGTACCAGTCGGGGATTCGCGTTCTGCCGTAACTGCTCGCCGGCAGCCTGGATGCTGCGTATATAATTCCGTATCGCGACGAGGCTTCGTTTTCCGGCGGCCTGCCGGATTTCCTCGTGCCTGTCGATGTTCGTTACCTTATCTATCATACCAGATTTCGCTATCAAAATATCCCGCCACCAGTCAAGCCACATATCGAGTCGTTCGAACACATAATGCCGGTCTCCGCTGAATTTACCGGCCAGTTGCGTCGACCAGGCGAACCTGTCTTCGCAATCGGTCCCGGTGAGTTCGATAATCCGGTCCAGGATTTCTGTCCGGTTATCGATTACTCCGTCATTCCGGGCGGCGTTGACAGCCCAGCCGAACCAACCTCTCGACAATCTCGCCAGCAAGGCCGCTTCTTCTTGATGGATACCGTATTCGGAAACAAGCGCCCGTTCGATTTCCGGTACCGGAACAGGAACCATTTCAATCGGCTGGCAGCGCGAAATGACCGTTTCCAGCAACAAGCCGGCATCGCTGGCAAGGAGAATAAAGATAACTCCGCGTTCCGGTTCCTCGAGGGTTTTCAGAAGGGAGTTTGCGGCTTCGGTTGACATCATTTCGGCGTTTTCGATGATGTAGACTTTATACCTGCCCTCGAAGGGAGGAAGGCTTGCCGAGTGCTGGAGCTGCCGTATCTGATCGATACTGATTTCGGTCTTTGCTTTCGAATCTTCAGAATCGGCGGCAGGTACCAGCCCGATAATCTGAACATCCGCGTGCTTCAAGCCGGTAATCTTATGACATGATTCGCACTGTCCGCAGGGAGGGTCGTCGCCGGTGCAGTTCACGGCTTTCGCCAGCTCGACGGCAAGGGTCATTTTCCCGGAATGTTCGGGACCGGTAAAAAGATAAGCATGCGAAACATTACCGGTTTCGAGGCTGCGCCGAAGGAGTGCCACCGCTTTTTTCTGGCCGGTTATGTTCCACACGATGTATACATCCCGCTTTCTGTCATTCGGTTTCGCATCGCATCAAATCCTCAATTGTTTCCCGTCGCCGGATGAGTCGGGCTTTGCCATCGGCGACCATAACCACGGCAGGCCTGAGGGCAGCGTTGTAATTCATCGATTCCATGAGACAGTAGGCTCCGCAACCAGGCACGACGATGATATCTCCCGGCGATATTACCGGCATTTCAATATCCCGAACGAGGACATCCGTCGATTCGCAGTACTTGCCGCAGATAGTGACGAGTTCCGAATTCGGTGTCTTCATCCGGTTGGCCAAGACTGCCTCGATTCTTTCATTATACAAAGGCGGGCAGACATTATCACCCATACCGCCATCGACCGAGACGTACTTCCTGACACCGGGAATATCCTTGATAACCCCGGCGGTATAGACGGCTACGCCGGCGCCGGCGACCATCGACCTGCCCGGTTCGATTATCAAATCAGGTTCAGCGATTCCCTCTTCCCGGCAGGCGTCTTTCAACGTCCGGATTATCGTTTCGGCATAGTTTTTCAAAAGCGGAACCGGTTCGTCGGGCAGATAGTACTGGGCATAGCCGCCGCCGACGCTGAGTTCTTTCAATTCGAAGCCGTGTTGCCGTGTCATTCCGGCGGCGAAACGAATGATAATCCGGAGCGCTTCAGCGTACACGTTGACGTCCGTCAATTGCGAGCCCAGATGAAAATGCAGGCCGGTCAGGCTGACCCCGGGAGTGTCCAGAGCGGCGCGAACCGCTGCTTCTCCCTGAGAAAGCGGAATACCGAACTTGCTGTCGAGGTTTCCCGTGGTGATGAACCGGTGCGTATGGGGGTCGATACCGGGAGACAGCCTCAGCAGGATAGCCTGGCGGCGCCCGGAAATCCGGGTCATCGCTCCCAGCATTTCGAGTTCGTGAAAATTATCGACGACGATGTGCCGAACACCGAGTTCGAGGGCAAGCGCCAGTTCGTCAGCCGACTTGTTGTTACCGGGAAAATCAATCCGTCCGGGGGGAAATCCGAAAGCGGTGGCAATAGCGATTTCTCCGCCGGAGACGACATCAAGGCCAAGGCCTTCATCGATGAAAATTTTCAAAACAGCCCGGTTAAGAAATGCCTTGCAGGAATAGTTGACCGTGGTCGGGTGGCGGCCGACAAATTCGGTTTTGAATTCCCGGCATTTTTCCCGCAAAGTCAGTTCGTCATATATGTAGAGGGGGGTGCCGAATTCCCGGGCCAGCCCGGCAACCTCGCACCCGCCGATGAAAAGCGAACCGTTCGGGCTGATTTCAGCGGTGACCGGGAATACGGGCAGTTTATGTATCTGTTCTGTCATTACCCATGCTCCAACCTTATGTTACCAGCGGGATTATGGCAAGTCAACGATTCGAGATTGCTTCACACACCATAAGATGCTTCGCTACGCTCCAGCATGACAGTCAGGAGGGAGGCTTGATATAGTTACGACTGCTTGACGCATTTTCGTTATATTGTTATTATCAATCAGCTTTCATCAAAACCCCTTAACAGGAGCAGGAATGAATTTTATCGATAAACTGTTAAGCGCCTCACGCCGGAACAAGAGTCTGCTGTGTGTCGGGCTGGATACCGAACCGTCACTGATACCGAACTATTTCAGTGTGCTTGAATTTAACCGGCAGATAATCGATGCGACAAATGACCTTGTTTGCGCCTATAAACCGAACCTTGGTTTTTACGAAGCTCAGGGAATCGAGGGAATGGAGATTCTTCAGGAGACGGTTCACTACATCCCGGACGACATTCCGGTAATAGCCGATGCCAAGCGGGGTGATATCGGCAACACCGCGAAAGGGTATGCAAAAGCCATTTTCGAGATATTCGGGTTCGACGCGGTTACGGTCAGCCCGTATCTCGGGCTGGACTCGCTCGAGCCGTTTACCGCGTATGCCGATAAAGGGGTATTCGTACTCTGCCGGACTTCCAACCCCGGAGCGGTGGATTTCCAATCGCTCGAATGCGAGACGGAAAACGGGAAACGCCCCCTTTACGAAATCATCGCCCGAAAAGTAAGTGAACTGAATATAAACAGCAATGTCGGCCTGGTTGTCGGTGCGACCTATCCTGAAGAGTTACGCAGTGTCCGGGCACTCCAGCCGGAGATGCCTTTCCTCATCCCGGGAATCGGCGCCCAGGGAGGCGATCTCGAAAAGACGGTACGGTACGGAACCGACCGCCATGGGGAAAAAGCGGTCATCAATTCTTCCCGCCAGATACTATATGCATCGCGGGGAAATGATTTCGCCGAAGCCGCCCGGAGAGTTGCCGGGGAGACCCGAGACAATATAAACCGTTACCTGCAAAGGGTGTAAGAGAGAGTCCGATGGCAGTCGATGTCAAACCGGGCAACATTGTCAGGCTGAAAAAGCCGCATCCCTGCGGTTCTTTTGACTGGGAAGTCATTCGAACAGGCGCCGACATCGGGTTACGCTGTCTGGGTTGCCAGCACCGAATAATGCTCGACCGGAAAACCTTCGAGCGGAAGGTTAAATCGGTTCAACCCGATTCGCGCTGATTCACGCCTGTCCTCAAACTTCGATGAGAACGAGGGTGCGACCTGTTCATTGAATAATACCCGTTTTTGTTATATAATTTGAGCCTGTGTCCCGATTCTTCCCAAAGACCGGGATTTTGTTGTTATGTTAAGGAGGTCAGGTTATTGAGTGCACTCGGGAAACATCTGTTACTGGAACTGAAAGACTGTAACAGCCGGATACTGAATGATTTAGAGTTGCTCAGAACCATTCTCGTCGGTGCCGCGGTCGAAGCCGGAGCGAAAGTCCTCAGCGATTCATTCCACCGTTTTTCTCCTCAGGGAGTAAGCGGGGTTGTCGTGATTGCCGAATCACATCTCTCGATTCACACCTGGCCGGAATACGGGTACGCTGCCGTCGATATCTTCACTTGCGGGACGACAGTTCGGCCGGGCGATGCAGCGCTGATACTCGTTAAAAAACTCGAAGCAAAACATCACTCAATCATGGAAATAGAGAGGGGAGTACTGGACGCCGTAGAAGCGGGCCAGGCATCGTAACATGGATATAGACCCTGCTCAGTGGTTACAGGACACTATCAGTAAAGACCTCATTCAGCTTCACAGCGTTAAAGAAGTCCTGTTCAGAGGCCGGACCAAGTTCCAGGCGATAGAAATAGTTCGGACCGGCAGTTTCGGTAAGTGCCTGATGCTCGACAACAAGATTCAGTCGAGTGAGTTCGACGAATTCATTTACCACGAGGCGCTGGTGCACCCCGCCATGCTGGCGCACCCATCTCCCGAAAAGGTATTCATCGCCGGAGGGGGCGAGGGAGCGACGCTCCGGGAGATACTGCGTTACGAGACGGTGAAGAAAGCCGTCATGGTAGATATCGATGAAGACGTGATATCGCTGTGTAAAAAATACCTTCCCGAGTATCATATGGGGTCTTTCGAAGATAAACGGACCGAACTGTATCATACCGACGCCAGGAAATTCCTTGCCGAGAGCGATGATTTGTTCGATATCGTGATAATCGACCTTACCGAACCGGTCGAGGAAGGGCCGGCTTACCTGCTCTATACAAAAGAGTTTTACGACATTGTGAAAACAAAACTCACCCCGAACGGCATC
The DNA here is from genome assembly GCA_964579355.1 of uncultured Dehalococcoidales bacterium. Classification (GTDB taxonomy): domain Bacteria; phylum Chloroflexota; class Dehalococcoidia; order Dehalococcoidales; family UBA2162; genus MGML01. Next base: position 10,215 of record CAZOGR010000042.1, read on the forward strand.
ATAGCCATCCAGGCGGGTTGCGCCTCGTATAACGAACTGGTCAATTTTTCAGCCGTTTACAACACGCTTAAGGTTTCGTTCGCCGAGGTTCATCCCTACCATATCGATATCCCCTCGTTCGGCGGCCCGTGGGGGTTCTGCTTCGCTTCGCAGAGCATTAAACCGGTTGAATCAATCGAAGAAACCGATAAGAGGATAGC
>CAZOGR010000043.1:0-10299 GCA_964579355.1 uncultured Dehalococcoidales bacterium
GGAAGCTGCGGCGCGTTCGCCGGTATGCACCCTCACCCGGCTGAAATCGTGCCCGAAACGGGCTTCCATGTATGTCCGGGTTGATGTATCGAGCGGTTGCCCCGGCGATTTCAGGACTTCCTCCACTATAGTTGGGGTATACGCCTGTCGGTGGTTCGTCGCGGCGGGGCCCGGGACCCTGTTTACCCGTATGTCAGGTCTCTTTAACCGGCTGTACCCCGGCCTTCTCATCACCTGTGAAGCTATCCTGTCTGCTTCCTGCTCGTAGATATCGTGTGCTTCTCCGATGGCCGGTTTGCGCTGGAGCAGACGCGGCGTAATTGATAAAGGAGGTAATTGGGTATTCAAGTCCTTCACCTGCCCGAGTTTTCGCCTGTTTTTCAAAGGAACAGACTGGACCGGGGTTTGTGATTTTTCCTGATGAGCCGGAGATTGCTGTTTCATATTCTTCGTCGTCATTGCTGCATACCTCCGTACAGGTGCCGCGCCGCCTGTTTACCGATTTCTTCACCCGAACCACCGCTGTCCGTCTGAAAACTGCCGCTCTCAAGTCGTTCGATATTTATGTTCTGCTTGATGTTTTCGTAAGGTATACCCCGGCTGAAAAGCCTGGCTAATTCGCGTTTAAATGCTTCGGCTATCATACCCCTGTCCCCCTCGGGAAAACCGTCCAGGACCAGTTCTTCAATATTCAGGTCGATGGTATATCCGGAATCCGGATTCATCTTCTATACCCAGCCTTTGATTTCAGAATCCGTGAGAGACGTTTCGAGCTTGCCGTACTCCGCCCTTGCCGCTCTTAAAAGATGTTTCATATTGACAGGTTCGTTTACCTCGGCAGCCAGAAATGCTGCATAAAGGGCAATGTTCCGTATACTGCCTCCGGAAACATTCAGCCTGGCTAACTTTTCAAAATCCAAGTTCTGTTTGGGCGCTTCTTTCGGGAAAATCTCAAGCCATATTTTCTTTCGCTGCTCGGGATTCGGGAACGGAAACTGGACGATAAAACGCAACCGCCGAAGAAAGGCTGTATCGAGTGCTTCTTTCATATTTGTCGTCAGAATAGCCAGCCCGCGATAGTCTTCCATGCGCTGCAGCAGATAGCTGACCTCGATGTTAGCATACCGGTCATGGCTGTCTTTCACTTCGGAGCGTTTTCCGAAGAGGGCATCGGCTTCGTCGAAAAGCAAAATCGCCCCGCCTGCTTCTGCCGCATCGAATACCTTCCTCAGGTTCTTTTCAGTCTCGCCGATGTATTTACTCACGACCTGGCTCAAATCGATGCGGTACAGGTCAAGCCGCAGCTCATTTGCCAGTATCTCGGCCGCCATCGTTTTTCCCGTCCCGCTTGGCCCGGTGAACAGGGCGTTAATCCCCAGACCCCGGGAAATCAGCGAGGCGAACCCCCAGGTACAGTAAACCTTCAAGCGCTGCCTGACCTGAGCGGCAATCTCGGCAAGCGTCTGTTTCTGCATTTCGGGCAGAACCAGGTCACCCCAGGTTACATCCGAATGAATACGCCGGGCCAGCTCATCCATTCGGCGGCGGGTGTGCGCCCGGCAGGTCTCCCATAAAACCGCTCCGAAATCGCCATCCTGTCCGGAGAGAGTCATAACTTCTTTAATTATGTTTCTGATTGCTCCGGTATTTAAGTCGAACTGGGAAACGAGTGATTCAAGTGTTCCATTTAAGTCAGCTGTTCCTGCCAAACACTGCTGCCAGAAAGCAAGTTGCTCGGTCGGTGTCGGTCTGATAACCTCGAAGCCGACCGATACGCGTCCCGGCAACCGAATCCTTTCATGACTGCAAACGAACAGAAAGGAATGCACATTTTCAATAAACCGGTAGATACGGTTTTCCGAAGCCTTATCGACGCTTTCAACTTCAGAACAGTCCAGTACCAAAGCGCCGCGGGTCAGGGCTGACTGTCGTTCCCAGAGACGGGCCAGAGAATCGATTTCCCCCGGCTCGTTCGGAATAGCCCGGACGTCCATTTCACTCAGGTTGAGACCCAGCGCATTACAGACCGCTGACGCTATCTCAAGCTGGGATTCGGTATCATTCCCGTAGAACTGAAATATCGTAGCTCCGGTTCTTCCCGAATCGCGTTGATAAACGGCAAGAACTTGATTAACGATATTCTGATGAGAGTCAACCATGGTTCCGGCTGGAGACACCGGTCTGAAATATCCGGTGAGACGCTCATCATAATAGTTCAATCCGGCCAGATAGTGGAGTATGGACTCATCGATTTTCAACGGGCCGTAAGTCAAATCACCGGTATGCTCGACCATCCGCCAGAATCGTAGAGGCGATTCCGGCGCAAGAGCGCTCCAGTGGGCTTCCGGCAAGGCGGCGAGAGCCAGGCTGAAGCTCGGTTGATTGTAGCCCGGTTTTTCAATAGCTCCGGCAAATGCTGAATCAAGCTCCATTCCAGCGCATAATAACAGGATATCTTTTTCGAACCGACTCAATTCGAATATCGTGCAGACCGTTTCGAGAGCAGGGGGTAAATCCATCTCCCGGAGGATTGCCGAGGGTTCCGGACTGCTCTCACCGGTAGTTACCTTTTGAACGTCATCAGCATTGCAGAAAAAATTTTCCAGCGTGGCTCGTACCCTTGTCACCTCCGCCATCAGGTAACGCCGGTTCAACTCTTCGAATGTCTGTTCCCGTATCATGCTCACGGTATACTCACCAGAGGTCCGTTATACCTCGGACTGGCAGTATCGGTACTGACTTCCAGAGGGCTTTCCGCCCCGTCAACCTGGATTCTCACCAGATAGGTTCCCGGCTCTACATTATCCGTTGAAAAAGTCACCGAGTCTGTTTCGATAACGGCATTGCTGGTGATGCCGTTATTGTCCGGGGCTTTTATCGAATAGGCATGCGGAATGCCGGCAGCTTCGAACTCGTTCAATAAAGCCGTAACTTTCTGGTTCCTGCCTGTCTTCGGATTCACCTGTACGGTAAGACCGGTCCCGCTGACGGTCGTACCGGTGATTGTCGGACTCAATATCATCGGTTTAGTGTTGGATTCAAAACCATAATGCTCCACCTTGGGCTCACCCATCATCACGGGATGAAGTACCGAAACACCCTGGATGCCGGCACGCAGAGCCTGGCCGTTGAACAGGGACGAACCCAGGTCGAGCTTTATCTCGGTATCGGTCACGGTGTTCACCGAATCTGTCGACTCCAGCTTTACCTCGACATTACCAATACTCACTTTGGTAGTATTACCCTTGAGCTGCCGGCCGGTCAGAACAATCTCGCTGTTATACACAACAGGCGTCGAGTCACCTCCGGCTGCACTGATTTTCTCAATAAACGGTCGCCGGAACGGCAGGACATACGTATCCGGGCGCAATACCGGCAGGGCCTTTTGCGGAGTAACATCAGCCTCAACAAAGACCGCCGAAGCCTTGTAGACTACCGATAAGGTATAGGTTATCTGGAAGAGCATCGACCACAGCCTGGCGAATTCCTCGGTGTTCCAGGATAGAGGAGTGAAAGCAATGCTCTGTATCTGCCCTGAGACATCATATTCAGCCAGTCTGTCATCCGTATCGGCATCGGTACGCCGTTTTATCTCCCGGCGCAGCATATCCCGGGTGATTACCGGTTGAGCATGAAGGACGCTCACCGTGCTGCCCAGCAGAATCTGGGGCTCAAGGTCCTTCTCCGAGCCGTAAAACGTCAGTAAATAGTGTAAGTCGAGGGCTGCCTGAGGGCGTTGAGAAAAAGTCGTATCACCGGAGCGTCTTGTCGGGTAACTTTCATTACGGCGGTCAGGATTATAGGTCACCTGGTACAGGTAAACATTGATGCCTTTCGGTGTCCCGTCTTTAGGGCGCCCGATAGTCACTACGGCACCATCGAGAACGCTGCAGGCTTTTTCGAGCAGCCACTGGCTGAAGGTCGAAGTCACTGCCGCTATCGCCAGGTTACTCATCGGCTCTCCTCGCCCCGTTCCTTCAGGTAAGCATCGAGTGTGACCGCAGGTCTTTTCGGTAAAGATGGTGTTTGCCAGCGCAGGCGTTCCGGCTGTTTTATCGCTTTTATTTCTACTCGCCCGATGGTTACTTTGATGTTATTCGGGCGAGATAGTTCCTGTCTGGCGGGAACTGTCTCTGAAACGCTTCCGGGAGTCGGCCTTTCATACGTTCCGGCCGGTCTTGTTTCCGGAATGTATTTTTTAACCAGGTTTTTCTCCCCTGCCGGTACTTTTTCTTCTCTTTCCGACCTCTGAGTGTTATCGTCTGTCGAAGCGCGCGGGTTCTCCCCGGTTTCCGGTATTTCAAATCGTTGTTCACCGACGAATTCCGGACCGACTGTATGTTCGGTTCGCCGATTGACTGTTTCTTCATGTATCACAAGTTCGGCAGAATTCAATTTTGTATGTACCGGGGTCTCGTCCCCGGGTCTGGTTGTTTTCAGAGTATCTATGGTGTCCGTTCGGGAATTGACCGTAGTTTCACGGCCGCTGGAAACACCGGCAGCCGCACCGGTAACGGTATGGCTTTCTCCATGGACTTTTTCCACCGTCGTTTCCTGAACTGCATTCAGCTTACGGGTTGTTACTTTTCCCGGCTCAGGAGTATGCTCTACCCTTGTGGAACGCAGGAAAGGCTGCCGGCTTATTTCGGAGCCAATCGTTTTTTCCCGTGTTTCGTTGTGTCCGATTTTTCCCCGATTGTTAGTCGGAGGAGGAGCTTCACTATTGTCGGAAGCCTCGATTGTCGGTAGTACAGACGCCTTTGAATTGCCTGAAGATGGTCCGGTCTCTTCATGAAAGGTGACTGTTTCTTCAAATTCGGAAACTGATTCATTAACAGGCCGAAGCGCGCTGTAAACAGACCTTACCAGCGGCCTGATAACAGGCATCTGGCCGCTAGTACGCCGAATCAGTCTTTCCAAATAATCAGCCATTCGTTATCATGTCCAGGTAATATTGCCGCCGCCATGGCTTCATTGCCAGGATATCGCTTTCCCGCCATCCGTAATACCGGGCTAACAGGTGCACCTGGTTCAGGATTCCCCTGGCTTGGCCGCTCAATTCCTGCCACAGAAAAGCAAGTATATCCAGCACCTCGGTAAATCCGGCTCCGCAATCCGTACAATTCAATGCGATTTTCACCTCGGATAACGGGTCTGATGTTGCCATCATCTCACCCAGCTCCGATATCCTCTCGCCGGTCAATGCATTCATGGTTTCAGTATTATCAGGGACCATTTCCACGATACAACGTTTTAAAAGTTCTTTTCCGGTCTCTTTTCGACCGGAATTGACGATTTCAGCAAGGTCGGCGCTGTCCGGCAAACGAAACCTGATTTCGTGACCCTCAAGTTTTACAGACGTTCCATCGAAACCGGCAGCAGTGTTGTTCCGGAACAGGTCCTCTGTATTTACGGTGAACTCCAGTTGAACGCCGCATTCCGGGCAGACGGTATAAGCTGACATCTCCGGGCCGAAAATTAACTCCCTCACACCGAACAGCAGAGCGTCCCGCTGGCCGATACTCAGGTGTACCAGCTCGGAGTATTTTTTCTCAGGACAGGCGATAGTCAGCAGAGTCATAGCCCTGTCGAGCGGGTGCTGACGCTCACCTATCTCCCAGACATCCAGCAGCTCGGTTGCCGTTAAAGTCCGCATCACAAACCCCCGGCGATTACGGCTCGGTGAAAGTCGGCTCGGTAGGTTCGGTGACGCTGTAATCGCGTTCCCAGCCCTCGTTCTCCAGTTTAATGTGCTGGATAGCTACTGCCTTGCCGCTGGCATCGAGGTCCGGCAGCGCCTGGTATTCCGATACCCAGCAGCGGTAAACGTTATACGCCAGGGCCATCTGTCCCGCTTCGTTATAAACTTCAATGGAGATGTTCTTCCGAAAGTCTTTCAGGGAAACTTCACTGCCTAACCCGGAACCGAAATTCCATACCTTGTTGGCCCATTGCTCGAACTCGACATCGTGCGTCACGCCGCGTTCGAGGGTAATCGGCTCGTATTTCGCCTGCCCTGGCGATTTGCGAACAGTACTGGGATCGCCGCCGCTGCGGTGTTCTATCGGATCAATCGTTTTCTTAAGAGCGCTGATTTTACTCACGCCGGCAACATATTTCCCATCCCACTTGACACGGAATTTAAAGTTCTTATAAGGATCAAATCTCTGTGCATTAACACTGAATTCTGCCATTACAGTCTCCTGTCAGGTTATTACGTCTGAATATTTCCTGCTATCTGCTGAATCTTGATAATTACAAACTCGGCCGGCTTGAGCGGAGCGAAACCGACGACGATGTTAACTATCCCTTTATCGATATCGTTCTGGGTCGTCGTTTCTTTGTCGCATTTGACGAAATATGCATCCCTCGGGGAAGTGCCCTGGAAGGCGCCCCTGGTAAAAAGATCGTGCATGAAAGCACCCACATTCAGGCGTATCTGGCCCCAGAGAGGTTCATCGTTCGGTTCGAAGACAACCCACTGCGTGCCCCGATACAAACTCTCTTCGATGTAAAGAGCTACCCTGCGGACCGGGATGTATTTCCACTCGGAAGCAAGCTGGTCGGCGCCGGCCATGGTCCGGGCTCCCCATACGATATTTCCGTATACGGGGAATGATCTCAGGCAATTCAGTCCCAGGGGATTCAAAATCCCGTTCTGGGCATCAGTCAACTTATAGGTAAATTCCTGGACCCCCGATAGCGAGGCCTCCTGGCCTGCCGGAGCTTTCCAGACACCCCGCTGAGCATCCGTACGGGCAAAAATACCGGCAATAGCGCCGCATGGGGCAAATTCGTCAACCAGATTTTCTTTCCGGGAATCAGCCATCTTTAGCCTCGGGAAATAAGCTGCAGCGTTCGTGCAATAATCCGTACCCAGGGCTGTCCGCAGCGCATTCACGCCCGTCCTGGCTAAATCCGGGTTCGTCCAGGTCGAAGGTGGATCGACGATAAGCATCGCCCGCTTCTTCTTGCAGTACTGGACGGCATTGACCAGTGTGGAATTCATGTCAACATCAGTGGTCCTGGTCAGAGGTGGAATGCACAGGAGATTGAAAAGGTCGGCCTTGTCTAAGGCATAGATGCCCTTGCGGTCATCTTCTAAACTTGAATCGGTAAGCTGCGTATCGGAAATAGCCCCGCCGTCATCCCCGTTAGACGATGCAGCAATATATCCTATGGTAACCAAAGGGCGGTCCGTCGTGATAGTATTTACCCGGACAAGTTCTGATTGTTGCTCCAGGATTTTAGTGATGAAACGAGCATCGGTGGGGTCCATAGACAGATTGCGGAACATTTCCTCAATGACGCCCTCTGAGCTGAGCTCTTGAATCTTTAAATTAAAGAGTGCAGCCGAATCTTTGGTATCATAATCCACCGCTACCTGCAAAGCTTCGCCCCAGTCGCCTTCGCTGGCAGCCTCGAGGACAAGGGTGCTTGAAGCCGTCGGCACGCTGATACTGGCTTTGGCACCGCCATTGATTACCCGGATAATCAGGGCATCTTTACCGCCATGAACGAAATAGTGCTGCACGGCATAACTCATGGTGCTGTCTTCCCGGAGTCCGCCGAATTTCCTCTCGTAATCGGCATAGCTCTGGATGTGGACGGGATCGTCGAGCTTCCCTTTCCTCGCTCTTCCGATGAAGGCGGTAATGGAAGTAGCAACACCGGTTATGGTACGTACACCACTGGGCAATTCTTCTATGTAAACACCGGGATACGTAGGTGTGACAGGCATAGTAATCCTCCTTTATGCATTATTATTTTTCATTGAAACTACGGCGTGGCGTCTCGGCCAAGTAATATGTCTATAGTTACCTCTTCGGTTAGATTATTGGAAAAGAGCAGTTGGGTCGGAGCCGAATCCAGGATACCGACCGCCCCCGAGCCAATAAAAACATGGGGACCATCGAGCACTACGGCATCACCGGAATCAGAATTGACTTTATACGTAAGGTCGGTGCCGTATTTCGAGGCCTTAATCAGCAGGAACCCGGCCAGATTGGGACCACCAGGTTGGAGATTAACGGTTAGATTACTTGCCCCGACAGGAACGTTTACCTGAATCTTCTCATAGGCTTCAGATTCGATACTTCCTGAAACCGGAACGGTAGTCCCGCCGGCTACCTGAAAACTCAGAGAGAAATTGATTTTTTCCGCCATTTACTCCCCTCCTTAAAAAAATCCATCTCTTGACTCTATGCGGAATCTTTTATGATACTTATCACGAAGCTTACTATACATATCCAATTCCCCATCTATTAGTTACGAACATTAACCATAGTAAAGTAAAGTTACTATACTTAACTTAACCCACTATTTTTAGCAGTAAATAATTACGGTAAAAAAACAAAAAACGCCCCGATTTTCATCGGAACGTCTTATATTGTCTGGTGGAAGCGGGGAAGAGTTGGTCTATATCTGAAACACGGTTTTGTTTATGTTATAAACAGAGAAGATCATGTCAACATTATCCAATCCCGTAATCCTGCCTGTGTCCCCGCCCGAGTCTGCTATGCCTTAATACGCTAGGATTCAATATCTGCTTCTTTTTCTAATTCGTTGAAAGAAATTTTTCCAATCCATGTCTTGGGTAGCTCATCGCGGAACTCCAATTCACGAGGGGCTTCCCAACTCAATAAATTATCTCGCCCGAATTTTAAGATGCTCTGCTTTGTTTCTTCCGTGGCTTTGGTCTTATCCTTCAATACAATAAATGCTTTAACACGAGACATTTGCAGTCTATCTGGTACTCCGATGACACATACAGAATCGACATCAGGATGATTCTGAAGTATCTTCTCGACTTGCCCGGGATATACGCTTACCCCTGATACTTTCAACATTCGTTTCAATCTTGATTTGAAATAGAAGAAGCCATCTGCGTCCATGGAAGCAAGATCTCCGGTATGTAACCAAATTCGCCCATCTGAATGTTTTCGAAGAGTTTGCTCATTCCCTTGCAGTTGATTCGAATAACCTAACATCACGTTTGGTCCGGAAACACAGATTTCACCGATAGCACTAACAGGTAATTCTTCATCTGTACCTGGTTTCACAATTTTGACCAACATATCTGGAAAGGGCACACCCATACTACCTTCGCGGTATTGGCCTAATGGCATGGCTATCACAGCTCCGCTGGCTTCTGTTAATCCATAACCCTCCAACAACTGGATCTTACCGCCTCCAGCTTTTACAACAGCCTCAAATTTTTCTTTAGTGCTGCGTGGCAGCGTATCTGCACCAGAAAAGGTCGCTTCCAAACAGGATAAATCTGACTTTTGAAATGGCACATCGGTTGCCAGGGTTTCAAAAAGTGTGGGTACTCCGACTAAAAAAGTGGGGCGTTTCTTCTTAACCAACTTGGCAACTTCCTTCGGTTTAAATATGGGAATCAGAATGCTCTTACCACCCACCATGAAAGCGGTATTTACACAAATTGCCAACCCAAAGACATGAAATATCGGGAGAATCGCCAAAACAGACTGAGTATGATTCAGGTTACCCCATGCGCTGATTTGCATTCCTTGCGCAATCATATTTAAATTCGAGAGTTGAACACCCTTCGGTGTCCCGGTCGTCCCACCCGTATACAAGATAATAGCACATTCATTTGCCTCCATTCTTGGCATTTCCGCAGGCGGATACGTTTGCTTCATCATATCACTCATCCACACGACTCGTGGATCTGCAGGTATTGAAGGTATTTCCCTGCCTTTTAGGATTTGAAAACCTAATTTTGAAAATCCTTTGAGATAATCGGTGATTCTGGCTATAATCAGTTTTTGTACGTTGGTTTTTGTCATCCCTTCCTTGAATTGTTGATAGAACATATCCAAGGTCATTAACCATTGACTGTTGTTTATTTGAAGGAATGTCTTGATCTGACTTGACGGGCTTAAGGGGTGGATAATAGAGCAGACCCCTCCAAGTTTATTAACAGCATAGATTGGAATGATTCCTTGAGGCGCCGTTGGCATCCCGATTGTAATGACGTCACCTTTTTTGAAACCGAGGGCATTTAATGCCGCTGAAAATTGGTCTACCTCTTTCAGTAACTTTTTGTAAGTACAGGCGGTTCCCATAAAATCCCAGGCAATGGAGTCGGGATATTTGATACTGGATTGTTTTAGGCAGTCATAGAGCGTTTTTTGAGGATAGTCCAGAGAATAAGGCACACTTCCATAAAATTTCAGCCACGGGGGATTTGAAAAGTCAGTCATTATCACTCCTCCATGCATGCTATATTTTTTACATTCATGGACGTATCCAGAAACTCGTTGGTTTTCTGCC
>CAZOGR010000044.1:0-10236 GCA_964579355.1 uncultured Dehalococcoidales bacterium
GCAATGGCTATCTTGAATTCAGCTCCCGGCTTGTGTACCTCGTTTTCCATCATTGCCATGCCGCCGAAAATAAACAGCGTGATACTGGTGACAGGCACGCCATTAACTTTTCCAGTGAGACTGTGAGCAAGCTCATGAGCCAGTACCGAAGAAAAAAACAGCAGGCTGGTACCGATACCGATAAGCCAGCTCGAAAGTTTCAGGTAATCCGGTTCGACAAGGAGAAAGGTGAGCAGAAAAAAAACGATGAACCAGCTATAGTGAAGACGAAATTCAATTCCGAACAGTTTCCCTATATAAACGGTTCTGCTCATGCTTTTATTCTCTGGTACGTAACGATTCCCATAACTCGAACAGCACCGCCGTTGCCAGGTACTGGGGCCTTCTCGGACGGCTGATTACCCGGCTTCCGGACGAGTCGGCTATACCGACATACAGCGTGCCAAACGGGCTGCCCTCCGCGGCATCGGTACCGGTAACACCGATGCCGATATCAGCTCCGAGGAACTTCCGGGCTGCTTTCGACATCGCTTCAGCAAGTTCAGGACCGGGTATAACACTCCGTTGCGTCACATCGATTCCGAACGTTTTTTTTGCTTCTTCACCTGGTGCGATAAGCCCTCCCCGGAAAAACGTCTTACTTCCCGGGACACCAGCAAATACCGGGGCAATGGTGTATCCGTTGCCATCTTCCATGACAGCCAGCGTCAAATTTTTTTTCAGCAACAACTCTCCCACTTTTCGTTCCAGGGTTACGTCATCGATTCCCCATATATGGTCGCCCAGCATGTTTCTGATGCGAGTCTCGGTTTCTACCATTAACCGTTCGGCTTCACTTCTCGTCGGTGCTTTGGCTGCCAGGCGCAGGTGAATGCCATCTGCTTTCGCATAGATTCCCAGGGTCGGATTTGCAGCCAACAGCATATCCGAAACCATCTCCCCGAGACCTCCCTCGGAATACCCGAAAGTCTTGAATATCCGGGTGACAAGCACTGATTCCGCCCGTTTTTCAAGTCTCGGCTGAACTGTTTCACGCCAGACAACATCGAGTTCTCTCGGAGGTCCGGGCATGGTCGCCAGTATCCGGCCGTCCTTCTCAATCCACCATCCGGGAGCAGTACCGGCGGGATTAGGAATGGTCTCTGCAGATGGGATAATCATCGCCTGGCGAAGGTTGCTCGGGGGCATCTCTCCCCCAAAACCGGCAAACCGTGCCCGTAACGCCTGCTCGAGCCCCGGGTCAATGTGCATCTTCTCGCCAAACATTCCGGCTATCGAGTCACGGGTAACATCGTCATCAGTCGGGCCAAGCCCGCCGGTGACAAGAATGACATCGGAACGATTCCATGCCCGTCGTAACACTTCGATGATTCTTGCCCGGTTATCACCAACCTGGGATATCCAGTAAAGATCTATTCCCAGTTGAGGCAACCGTGAAGCCATATACTGGGCATTGGTGTCCGTTATTTCCCCGAGGAGAATTTCAGTACCTATCGAGATGATTTCTGCTTTCATAAACGTACCTTCGGATACTTTATAAATATTGTAACACGTCGGTGAAACGACTCACAGCTCACCATTACCCATTTTTCCTACATGGAAAAACGAGTAGAATCATCCGGAAGGGCTGTATTAAAGGCATACCTGCAGGTAAGCTAAACGCTTACTCAAGAATATCGCCGCTTACGAAATCTATCTCATCAAGCGGGTAAATGATACCTGAGGCAATATTGCTGACGTGGGAATTGATACGTTTGAAGTATCGAGAAAGCATGGCGGTTACCACTGCTTCATTATTCGATACTTCAATCTCGAATAACTTATGCAGTATCTTGTCGCAATCACGCTTGACCGGTTTATAGTGTCGTAATATTTCGAGAGCAAGGTTTTCATCCGAATTTTTAAAGGCTTTCGCCAGAATCGGAAAATTATCCGATATTCTTTTCTGGATGGGTACTAATTTATCGTAAAACTGTAAGTCCGTGACCGGTTTACCGTGAAGAATACCCGCTTCGAATATGTTTTTGGAATAGTCACCGATTCTCTCAGCATCTTTAATCAGGCTCATCAGCACCAGGCATCCGGACAAATCGTGCTTCGGGCGTAACGACAGATGCTCCAGTAACAGTTTCCGGATTTCCTTCTCCAGGTTGTTGATGAGAATGTCTTTATCATAAAACGATTGAGGAATCTGTTCGATTATTTCTTCAGTCGTGATGACTCTCCAAGCCTCATTATAGAGGAACTCATCACCGTTAATCATGTCGATAAACAACCCTATCGACTTTTTGACGAGGGAAGACCCGCTCAATATTCTAATGATTTCCCGTGTCATACTAACCGCCCTTCCGGGACAACTCATTCGCTTATAAAGAGACCATTATACCATAAATCACGAAACAATAACGCTGCTCCCGGCTTGTCTCTATTCCAGAATATCACCGCTGACAAAATCGATTTCCTTCAAAGGGTATACAATGCCCGAGGCGATATTGCTAATGTGCGAATTGATGCGCTTTAAGTACCGTGAAAGCATTGTCGTAACTATCGCTTCGTTATTCGAGGCTTCGGTAACCAATATTTCATGTAAAATGACATCGCATTCACGCTTTATCGGCCCATAATTCTTAAGGATTTTTCTGGCGAGTTTTTCGTCCGACTTTTCGAACGCTTTGATAAGCACCGGGAAATTGTCTGAAATCCTCTTCTGGGTAGGCACGATTATCTCGAAAAACTTGATATCGGTAACGCTTCTCCCGTGAAGAATACCCGATTCGTAAACATTTTTGGAATAATCCCCGATTCTTTCAGCATCTTTAACTAAACTCATTAACGCCAGACAGCCGGAAATATCATGTTTCGGCTGTATGGACAGGTGTTCGAATAGTAATTTTCGAATTTCTTTCTCAAGATTATTAATGTGGATATCCCGGTGGTAAAAGTCATCCGGTATCTTTGTGATTTTTTCTTCTGCGGTAATCGCTCTCCAGGCTTCGTTATAGAGATATTCATCTCCTTTAATCATCTCGATAAATAATTCCAGCGATTTTTTCATAAGAGTTGAACCGTGGCTCAATTCAATAATTTCACTTGCCATACATCCACTCCCCGTGATTAGTCCGGCAGTTGTCTAGTTAGTGATAAACAGGAAAATAAGAGGAATAATGAAAAATACTCCGATGACAAAAATAAAAGCCCATTTCTTCGATTCCGCCGCGAGGTTTCCAAGTTTTATCGAGCAATAAATCGGTATTCTCTTGAGCGGCAGAAAGATAATCGTACCGTAAACATTGAACATAAGATGGCAAATAGCAACGGTTAACCCTATTGTTCCTATATCCGAACCTTCCTCAGAGCTGAGGGTGGCCATAGAAGCAAGAATCGCCGTGACAGTCGTACCGATATTCGCTCCAAGGGTAAACGGATAGGCCCGGTACAATCCCAGGAAGCCCGCCGCTACCAGAGGCACTATCATCGAGGTTGTTACCGAACTGCTCTGGACGATTGCCGTCAGCAGCACACCGAGGATGAAGGCGGTAAAGGTGTTGCGAAAAACGTAGCGGTCAATTACCTGTTCGGTGGCGTTTATCACCAGCGATCGCATCGTTTTTACCATGTAGATGAGTGAAACAACCACCAGCGTAAAAGCCAGTATAACAAGAATGATACCGGAAACCATATCTGAAGCACCCATCGTATCCGTCAGGAGATTCTGAATCCCTTTTGCGACAGGCTCGACGATTACTTTCAGCGGGCTGGTAAAAGCTACCCCTCCGATGTTCTGAAAGATATCGGTAAGAAAGACGGCAGTTTTTTCGATGATATGGAAAAATATCTCGAGAGGAAAAAAGACGAGAATCGTGAATACATTGAAGAAATCATGCATGGTGGCAGCGGTAAAAGCTCGTCGGAAGTCCTCTTTCCTTGTGATAAAGGATAAAGAAACGAGGATATTGGTAACCGTGGTTCCCATGTTCGCTCCCATCAGCATGGGAACAGTCGCTTCGATAGGCAATACCCCGCTGGCAGCGAGTCCGACGATGAGAGAGGTGGTGGTTGAAGAACTCTGAACGATACTGGTAACCAGTATTCCGGTAAACAGCCCGGAAAAGGGATTCGAATAGATACTGATAAGTTGCTCGGCGAAGCCGGCTCCGAAAAGCTTAAATGCAGAGCCAATGAGATTAATACCGGTTAAAAATAAGTAAAGGAGAGCGAAAACAATGAGAATTTTTGCTATGGTGGAAAGTCTCAGTTTCCTAATCAACCAGACCTTCTCCAGTAAACGGAATCAGTTTTTTATTCATCCGGCTCTCATTTTATAGAAAAGAGCCCTATTATTCAAGTTTCCAGGCCGACGTGCCGATAGAGAAAACCATCCGGAATGCGGCGTCCTGAAAAAGTCCTCTTTCTCAAATACTGCCGTCGAGCGGATAACTCCGGTTTCCTCCCAGATATTTCGCTTTATACAGAGATTCATCCGCAGCAGCGATGAGATGACGTAATTCCGGGCCGTTTTTCGGCCAGCCAGCCAGCCCGAAACTGGCGGTGACTGTCCTGTCACCGAAATGCAACTTTGTTTCAAGATTTTTTCGTATCCGTTCTGATACGTTCAAAGCCGCTTCAATCGAGGTATTCGGAAGTAAAACAGCAAACTCATCACCACCGTAACGGAACGATTTATCAACACTGCGAATTGATTCGTTAATGACTTTCCCGACCCTGAAAAGTACCGTATCTCCCGCCGGATGGCCGCCTTTATCGTTTATTGATTTCAGTGAATCAAGGTCCATCAATATCAGGGAAAATTCGCCTCCGTATCTTTTTTTCCGATTGATTTCATCGATAATATGCTCATCCATCGAACGTCTGTTTAGAAGTCCCGTAAGGTCATCAAACCGGGACTTTTCGAATACATCGACAAACAATCGAGTGTTTTTTAACGGCAATGATATCCGTTTTCCAAGCAGGCTTAAAAAATCGACCTGCTTCGTGTGGTAAGCCCCGGAATTCCTGGAACCGACTGTCAGGCTGCCAATCAGTTCGTTTTTTTCGGTCAACAGAGGAACGCAGAGCAACGACCGTATACCCTGATATCCCTGTACTGAAGACGCCGTCGCTGAAATATCGGCGCTCACAAATGGAATATTCGAATCGGGGATTTCCATATCGGTACTACCGTTCAGCAAAGCCGATTTTCCCCGATTTTGTTTCTCAGCGGTAACAGGCCAGGCAGCCCTCAGTATCGCTCCCCTGTTCTCTTTTACGGTGATAACCGACCAGTCAATATCGAGAATCCTGCTTAATTCGGTAATAAAGTCGGAATACACTTCCTGAATATCGAAGTTCGAAGCAATGATAGTACAGCAGTTACAAAGAACGGCAAGTTCCTGCTGTTTTTTAATGGAACTTTCCTGAAGGTATTCCTTTTCAAATCCCGGAGCCAGGCAGGTTACTATTTCGCTTACCAGAGTTATTTCTTCCTGTGTATATACACTGGCATCCCGTTGGTCGATGAATACCAGTCCCGTGAGTTGTTTCCGGCTGATGACCGGAATGATAAGCCCTGTATTCGTAAGCATACCGGCTTCATCACCGGCCGGCAGGCTATCCGAAATAATACGGCCGGCCAGAATATCCGAACGTACCAGGGTTTTCCCTGCCTCCCTCAACCTGGTAATCGCCGGGTTATCGATAGCAAAGACAACCTTCGAGAAACAGTCATTACCCCGGGCAGGATAACAGGTAAGTATCCGAAGCTCTCTCCCGGATTCGTCAAGGTAAAAAAAGGTTGCTCCGGGATAATGGAGTAACGCTCCTGTCAACCTGAGGAATTCTCCGGCTTGATTTTCCAGGCCGAATTGGTTATAAACTTTTGTAATTAAGTCGAGTATCCCTGCGTTGTCGAATGCCATATATATTTCCTTAGTGTTTTTAACAGCCTTCTTTTGTTAACACCGGACACAACAAGGCATATCTGGCAATGGGATAGAAACCTGATTTCTGTTACCCCACTGCTTTCAATTGTAAGAAACACTCCCGTTGAAAGTAAGGTCTGATGGGTTCGTTTTTTTATTCCGTCAGCCCGAATCCGGCGAACCGGCGTTCTGCTGATTGAGCCGCCTGCCGATTGATTCCTGACTGAGAAAGCACCCTCGTTCCTTTTTTTCTTTCTGCCGGAGTACGCTATAATGCCCTTAAAGGATATATAACAGGGCAATGATTATTTTCGAACGGGGAACGGTAAAGCTGGGGATTCCTCTGAGCGAAAACCAGCTTGAGCAATTCGAAACGTATTACCATGAGATAGTCGACTGGAACCAGAAAGTGAACCTGACGGCTATTCTCGATTATGATGAAATCATGATAAAACACTTCCTCGATTCACTCACCCTCGTACAGGGATTTAAAAATGCTGTTTCGCCCGCCGGTCTCTCGGTTATCGATATCGGTACCGGTGCCGGGCTGCCTGGTATTCCTTTAAAAATTGCCCTGCCCGAGATAAAACTCACCCTGCTCGAAGCCACCGCAAAAAAAACCGAATTTCTGAAATATGTTGTCAGCACTCTCAGGCTGAACGAGGTGGAAATCCTGACTGCCAGGGCTGAAGAACAGGCACGCCTCGGAAAATACCGGGAGAGGTTTGATATCGTGATCGCCCGGGCGGTGACTCAACTGGCGGCGCTTGCAGAGCTGACACTCCCTTTCTCTGCGGTCGGAGGCAGATGTATACTTCCGAAAAAAGGCGATACTGCTAAGGAAATCGAAGAAGCCCGGAAGGCGATTGACATTCTCGGCGGTACCATACGGTCTATCGAAAGAATCGACCTTGAAGGGCTTGAAGACGACCGGCATATCGTCATTATCGAAAAATTATCGCCGACACCGGACAAATATCCCCGCCGTTCAGGTATACCGGCGAAAAGACCGATTCGGTAACAGCCGTGCCCGACAGTCATAAACCCGTTCTTTATTTTGCATAAGCATATACGGACGGTACATCTGCGAACCGGTCTCCTGCCCCGCTTTCTTTCATACGAAAGCGCTAACCTTGATAAACAGAGATAACGGTAGTAAAATTCATTAAGAAAATAAACGGATTTTACCAGTTGGAAAGAGGTCAAAATGGAAACCGGAACATGGAAAGTTAAAACCGGACTCGCTCAGATGCTGAAGGGCGGCGTCATTATGGACGTCGTAACACCCGAGCACGCGAAGATAGCCGAGGATGCCGGCGCCTGCGCCGTCATGGCTCTGGAGAGGGTACCGGCTGATATCAGGGCTGCCGGCGGTGTCGCCCGCATGGCTGACCCTACCATAATCGAAAATATCATGAAATCGGTCACTATCCCGGTCATGGCGAAGTGCCGTATCGGCCATTTCGTCGAAGCCCAGGCACTCGAAGCCATGGGCGTTGACTACATCGATGAATCGGAAGTACTCACTCCGGCCGATGAGAAATATCATGTCTGGAAACATGATTTCAAGGTACCATTTGTCTGCGGCTGCCGGA
The DNA here is from genome assembly GCA_964579355.1 of uncultured Dehalococcoidales bacterium. Taxonomy (GTDB): domain Bacteria; phylum Chloroflexota; class Dehalococcoidia; order Dehalococcoidales; family UBA2162; genus MGML01. The sequence continues at coordinate 7,514 of CAZOGR010000044.1, forward strand.
ATCTGGGCGAAGCTCTCCGCCGAATCGGCGAAGGCGCCGCCATGATACGAACCAAGGGCGAAGCCGGTACGGGTAACATAGTCGAAGCCGTCCGGCACATGCGCACTGTCATGGATGATATCCGTACAGTAGTCAAAGCGCCGAAGGAAGAACTGATGAGTATTGCAAAAGAAATGGGTGCTCCATTCGAGCTGGTTGCGGAAGTCCATGAAACCGGGAAATTACCGGTCGTTAACTTCGCTGCCGGTGGCGTCGCCACCCCGGCTGATGCCGCTCTCATGATGCAACTCGGTGCCGAAGGCGTATTCGTCGGTTCCGGAATCTTTAAATCGAGTAATCCTTCGGTACGGGCGAAGGCAATCGTCGAAGCTACCACCCATTACCAGGACCCGGCAATTATCATTAAGGTCTCGAAGAACCTCGGCGAAGCGATGCCCGGTATCGAACTGAGCACGATTAAGGAAGAAGAAAGGCTTGCCGGCAGAGGCTGGTAAAAATCCCGTTAACAGAGGAACTTATTCATGAAAACAGGTGTCCTTGCCTCGCAGGGAGCCTTCATCGAACACATAAAAAGTTTGAATACACTCGGAGTGGAAACGATACCCGTCCGGTTACCGGTGCAACTCGCCGGTCTGGACGGGTTAATCATTCCCGGCGGAGAAAGCACCACCATCGGCAAGCTGATGAAGGATTACGCTCTTTTCGATGAGATTAAGAAACTCGCCAACGACGGAATGCCCGTTCTCGGTACCTGCGCCGGAATGATTCTGATGGCGAAGGAAATCCCCGACCATACCGTCCAGCCCCTCGGGCTAATCGATATTACCGTCCGGCGGAATGCCTTCGGCAGGCAGACAGACAGCTTCGAAACCGACCTTTCCATTCCGGTGCTGGGAGAAAAACTTTTTCCGGCGGTGTTCATCAGGGCTCCTTTAATCGAAAACACGAACGGCAACGTCGAAGTCCTCGCCCGGCTGGAGAACGGTACGGCAGTGGCCGCCCGGCAGGGAAAATTCCTGGTGACCGCCTTTCACCCCGAACTGACCGACGACCTGAGATTTCACCAGTATTTCCTGGACATTATCAAGGGAGAAAAGTGAGTATAGATGGAGAGAAAAGAACTGGCAGCCCGAATATACAACGTTTCGCACCTGACCGGAACCTTTACCCTGCGGTCAGGCCAGGTATCGAACGAGTATTTCGACAAATACCTTTTCGAATCGGACCCGGCGATACTCGATGAAATCGGCAACCACCTGATGCAGCTGGTACCGGCAGGAACCGAGGTTCTGGCCGGGCTGGAAATGGGAGCAATCCCGATTGCTACCATACTGGCAGCGAAAACCGGTATCCCGGCAGTCTTCGTCCGAAAAAAAGCAAAGGAATACGGCACCTGTAAACTGGCCGAAGGAACCGGAATAGCCGGAAAACGGCTTTGTATCATCGAGGATGTCGTCACCACCGGAGGCCAGATTGTTCTCAGTGCCAAAGACTTGAGAGGCTTCGGAGCAATCGCGGAAAAGGTTATCTGCGTCATCGAACGAGACCCGAGAAGCCATGAAATCCTTGCTAAAGAAGGGTTGACACTTACCCCGCTATATACCATGGACGAACTGAAAGCCAGCGCCGGAGGGTAATGTACCTCAGGCAAGGAAGGAGTACCGTTTGACTATCCCGGAAACCAGACCATGGTTCGCTCACTGGCCGAAAGGTGTCCCCCGTCACATCGATTATCCGGTTATTCCCCTTTGGCAATGCCTCTCCGATACAGCGAATACTCACCCGGACAGAACCGCCTTCGTCATGGGAGATGAGAACATCACTTATCGGGAACTCGATGAATCCGCCAGCCGCATGGCGCTGGCTCTCTCGGAATCCGGTTTTACTCCCGGCGATACGGGGGTTGTCTTTCTTCCGAACAGTATCGATTACGTTATCGGGTATTATGGGATATTGAAAGCCGGGGGTACGGTAACACCTGCAAACCCACTATATAAAAGGCATGAGGTACGACATCAGCTTATCGATTCCGCCGCAAAAGTGATTATTTGTAACAGGGATACCGCCGGGTTAATCGGAACCATCAGGCAGGAAACCGGTCTTAAAACCGTTATCGTGACCGATAAAACCGGTATTCCCGGGAGTATTTCGTTGAAAGCCATACTGGATACCTGTCCAGATAAATGCCCGGATATACCGATAGACCCGAAAGAAGCTGTCGCAGCAATCGAATATACCGGAGGAACCACCGGTTTTCCGAAAGGCGCAATGCTCAGTCACTATAACCTGGTAGCAAATGCCATCCAGAACGCCAGTTACCTCGGATGGACGGAAGATGACGTGATAGCCGGATTACTTCCCTTTTATCATAGCTGGGGAGCCTGTACCTGCGTCAATTCGCCAATATTCGCAGGAACAAAGGTTATCATCATGCCGCGGTATGATGCCGGAACATTGTTGAAAATTGTCGAGAAAGAAAAAATCACCGTTATCCACGGGGCGGCCTCGCTCTTTACCATGCTGATAAACAGCCCGGAAATCGAAAAACATGACATTTCAAGCCTCCGGTATGTTAAAGCCGGAGCAATGCCCGTTCCGCCGGAAATCAGGGATCGGTGGGAAGAAAAAACCGGTGTCAGGATGATTCTCGCCTACGGCCTGAGCGAAGCTTCTCCGGAGACGCATACCTCACCGCCTGACAGGATAAAACCGGGTACCATCGG
>CAZOGR010000045.1:0-10206 GCA_964579355.1 uncultured Dehalococcoidales bacterium
TAACGAGTTATCATTTTCCATCAGCCTACCTGTTTAGTTTACTACATTCAGGGTATTTGCACAGTCGTTTCGCCTACCGTGGCAATGATTTCATAAATCGTCGAATCGGAAAGAATCCTGATTTCAGCGATATCGAAATCAGGGTTTCCTTTCGTAATATACGGTGTCAATCGAATTTGAAACGGAGTAGTTATTCCATAAGCTGACAAGTCGGTTTCATAGTACTGATAATCCGAAGAAACTGAGCCAAAATCCCATTGTTCCACCTCAATCCACTCTTCGCCATCCGGACTGTATTCGCAAATCAGGTAACCTTCATGAGACGAACTGCCGGGATTCACTGATTTTGCGAATATCGATAAAACCATATCCGAGTAATCACTGAGGGTTACGTTAAACTGGAGATAGGACTGTTTAACTATCAAAACAACATATTCTCCGCTTCCGGGAGGGTCTTCGAAAAATTCGGTATGCTGTACGGAATAAGCCCACTCACTGAAAACCCCGGTATCAACAAAACCGTCACCCGTAATGATAGCCGGTTCAGGGACCGTGCCGTTAACGGTCACCACCGTCAGCGTAACAGGAACTCCATTCAGTTCGAATGTAAGATTATCTCCGATTTGTTCAATATCAATCTGCTCAAGTAACTCCGAAATATAATCAATTGCAACATCTTCAGCATTAGACATATCATAGACAGGTTCGTTGTAGACCTCAACGGTCATCAGGTTGGAACTTACCGAAAAAAGAAAACCGGCGACAAGCGTTGAACCTAAAGCCAGGATAATCAGCACCAGGGCGAATACCTGCCCCGTATCTTCTCTGACAAATTTCCTCAATTTCTTCTTCATGCTAGTCTGTTACTACGTTCAGCAGATACACTTTTTCCATCATTTCCCGATTCACATCCCATTTTCCGGGAGGGGCAACGGCCAGCGAATATTTCAGAGTATAGTTTTCGACTGCGTACTCAATCGATGAAATACAGGCAGCAACCTCGGTAACATTTCCATCCTCTTTCCTCAGCAGTCGGGTATCGGCAAGGTAATATGCCACGGTACCTGATTCATTTTTGAAAAACGTGATATTATCGGCGGTTTCGTTTATCACATAATCGACGGCTTCCCTGGCATCCGTTCTTATCCGGTAAGATGCCTTGTTGAGATTTTCCATTGCTTTGATTTCTGCGTTACCTCTTCCTGTTATTTCAACGACCGAGTAGATAACGCCACCCAGGCTGCCGATGATAACCGCACTGATGCCAAGGGCAATTATCGTTTCAATCAGCGTCATTCCTTGTTGATTACCAGGAAACTTCATTTCTTAAACTTGATTCCCTCGAGTTGATACAGTTGGTCGCCCCGGCGCAGTACCCTGACGACAATTTTCTGAATATTTTCGATATCGTGAACGACCTCGACACCGATATTTATGGCATAGTCAGACGGCATTTCAAGAGCCGGGTCCGCAGGGTATGAACTAACATTCTCAGTAAAAATCTGATTAGGACTGATGGTGTATTCCATTTGCGTTCTGGCAATGTTTTCTGCCGTCACTTTCTCATGGTAAATACCCACTGCTATCATCCCGGTAGACAGACTGGATATCAGCATGAATGCGGCGGTACCCAGGATTGCAACCGATATCAACGATTCAACCAGGCCAAACCCCGGTTGCCCTGAAACGAGGTGTTTGAATTTTTTCAGCGGGGAGAAATCTCTGATATAGTCCGGCATACAAATCACCTGTAACGGCATCCAGCCTAGAATACGACATCATACAGTGAAAACATAGGCAACATTGCTGAGATTACGATAAACCCTATCAGCAGACCAACGATGACAACAAGGATTGGTTGAAGTAATGAGGTAAAGGTAGCCAACGACTGGCTGAACTCGAATTCATATGTTTCGGAAAGAGCCTGAAAACTCGATTCAAGGGTATTCGTTTCTTCACCGGTGATTACCATTTGAACAAGCATCGCCGGGAACAGTTTACTTTCCCTCATCGAATGTGATAATCCTGAACCCTGCAGCAGGTACCCGGGGATTTTTTCAAGCTCACGACGAATTCCTTCACTTTGAACGCCTTGCCGGGCTACTTCGATTACTTCAAGAATCGGTAATCCGGAGCCAAGTAGTATCGATGTTATCCTGCTGAATTGTTGAAGGTTTCGCAGGAATATCATGCGTCCTGCTACCGGAATACGCAGTGTGAATTTTTCAAGGTAGTATTTCCCCTGCTCTGTTCTCGAATACCAGAATAAAAACAGGATAGTCGCTAAAATTCCTGCCAGGACGTACAGCCCGTACGCCGTGAGAAAATCAGCCAGAGCCAGGGTGATTCTGGTCGGTAAAGGCAATTCGGCATTGAACCGAACGAACAGGTCCGTCATGGAAGGCAAAACCGTCGTTATCATGATGATAACGGTGACAATCCCCATGATTAATATCAAACCGGGATAAATCAGAGCGTTTTTTATTTTCTTTCTGGAAGTTTCTTCAGCCTCGATAGTATCTGCCACTTCCCGCAGAACGTTTTCCAGCTTCCCTGACTTTTCTCCGACTTTCATCATATTCCGGTACGTGACAGGAAATAGGTCAGGATACCTGGCAAGACTTTCGGAAAATGTCCTTCCACTCTCCACACTGATAATTATCTCATCAACCCTTTTTTTGAAAAGCCTGTTTTTTATCTGGTCTTTTACCAGATGCAGAGCGGTAAGAAACCGGACACCCTTCTCCATCAACATGGAAAGTTGTCTGGAAAACAAAACCAAATCAGTTTTCTTAACTGCGAAGAGGCTGGGGAAAATTTCCTCGATGGTTACCTGGTGACTTCGTTTTAAACTCAAAACCCGGTATCCGGCACGTTCGAGCATCTCAAGAGCGATGTCCTGCCCGGCAACATTCATGGTGCCTTTGATGATGGTTTTATCCTGTGTATAGGCTGTGTATTGAAAATTCATTTACCTGCTCATACCGGCTTTCTCGAATCCCCGGAGATTACCTTGCTGACACGATATTGCGCAGAATTTCCGACGGTGTTGTGATGCCTTCCTTAACTTTTGACATCCCGTCTACTATCATCGGTCTCATTCCTTCCTGAACCACCTGGTTACGAATATCCGTGGTAGAAGCACCATCGACCACCATCTGCCGGATAAACTCACTCATTCTCAGAATCTCGAACACCCCTGTCCGCCCGAGGTAACCGGTATTGGCACAAAAGTTACAGCCGCTGCCGTAATAGTATTCTTCGAGTTTTTCCCCGGTTATTTTTTGATACGCTTCACGTTCGTTCAGCGGTACTTCGCCGTTCACTTTGCAGTGAGGGCAAATTCGCCGCACCATCCTCTGAGCAACCACCCCTACAAGGGCGGAAGATGAATAAAACGGCTCGATTCCAAGATGAGCCAGCCTGGGGATTGCGCTTGCGGCGTCATTGACATGAATCGAAGAAAGGACGAGGTGCCCGGTCAGAGCCGCCTGAATACCCGTGTTTGCCGTGTCTTCATCTCTCATTTCACCGACCAGTATGATATCGGGGTCAAGCCTCATCATTGCCCTGAGACCGCCGGCAAACGTAATCCCGGCTTTCGTGTTTACCTGAATCTGATTTATGTTGTCGAAATAGTACTCGATTGGGTCTTCGATGGTGATAATGTTTTTCTGTTTCCTGTCAAGCTCATTGATGGATGCATACAGGGTGGTCGTTTTACCGGACCCGGTCGGACCGGCAGACAAAATGAGTCCGTAAGGAGTGGACAGCATTTCTTTATATAGTTTCAGGTCATCTTCGAGGAAGCCAAGCTGGTTCAACTGGAGGAGAGAACGTGATTTATCGAGAATCCTCAATACCGCCATCTCACCATAGGCGCTATCGATGGTGGAGGTCCTTATATCAATCTCATTCCCTTCGACTGTGATTGATATCTGGCCATCCTGCGGAAGCCGCTGCTCGGCAATATTCATGCCGGCAAGTATCTTTATCCTCGAAATAACGGCCGGATGAATTTCCATGGGAAGCGATACATATTCATGCAGGATACCGTCGATACGGTAACGAATCCGGAGACTGTCTTTTTGCGGTTCAAAATGAATATCGGAAGCCCGGCTCCTGACAGCCCTGTTTATGAGGATATCGACGACCTTGACAACAGGGGTTCCGGCAGTCGCCTCGACTGAGAATCCGGTTTTCGTTTTAAGTGACCGCCCGGATGGAGAGTATATCTTGCTGACGGCCTCTTCAATCTCATCTTTCGACTGGTAATTAAGGTCGATTGCCTCCCGGATGTCCCCCGGAACACCGATTGCCGGTTGTATCGGAATTCCTGCCTGAGCTGTCAGGTCATTGATAGCCTGAGAATCGACCGGATTTTCCATAACCATAATCAAAGATTCATTGACAATATCCAGTGGAACAGCGTTATATTTCCTGGCAATCCATTCGGAAATTTTCGCCAGGGCATACGGCTGCAGCGTATGTCGTTTCAAATCAATAAAAGGGACATTATACTGAACACTCAGCATCGCGGTAATATCTTCCGGAGTGACGAACTTCTGTTCGATGAGTATCTCGCCGAGCTTCCGGTTCTGTGTTTTCCGGATATCCAGAGAATATTCAAGCTGTCGCCGCGTGATTAACCCTGAATCTACGAGTAGAGACTCCAGGCTCGTGTTACCGGTTTCCTCTGAGAATCCCTGCCCAGTTTCGGATTCTGTCCTGTCAGTGTCCATATTGTTTTCCTTTTTATGTCAACCTTTTACCGTCAGGCTGCTGCTGAATAATCGCCGACATCAGCTTATCGATATCTTCGGCGATGCTTGAATCCGGGGCTGAAATAACCACCGGTGTTCCTTCAGCTTCAGCTTTCGAACACTCTATTCCGCAGTGATGTATTATCCCGATTATCCTGTATCCGCCGGAAGAATCCGTCGTTATTAATGATTCGTCAATACCGTTGCCCGTTCTATCGACCGTTATCACCTGAATTCTTTCTGGTTCAATACCAAATCTTACAAGGCGAGACACAGAATGCTCCAGTTTTTCCAGAGCTTCTTTATTTGCTCCTGTCACCAGCATCACCGAATCAGCCGAGGTTAGAACCGCAATCGAATTATCGGTTGGTGAAGCCGGAATATCTGCTACAACAAAGTCTGCCAATCCTCTCAGTTCACCGACCAGAGCTTTCACTTCTCCGGGATTGTAAACATCCGATTCGTCAGGGTACGTTTCTCCCCAAAGGAGTTTTAACCCGGATTGATGCCGTACAAACAAGCTCTCAAGTTTATCTCTGGAGATGGTCCCCCGGGCATCTCGAAAAATGGCAGAGATAGAATTTTCCGCATTCAGTCCAATCATTTCACCGAGTGTGCTGTAAGAGGGGTTCATATCGATAAGAAGGGTCGATTTCCCGGACTTCTGAAGAGCAACAGCAATATTGGTTGAAATGGTACTGGTCCCCATGCCGCCTCGCGCTCCGATAAAAGCGAAAATCCTTCCTCTCGCTGTTATCGATTCGGTTTTGTTTTCCAGGAGAGCTGTAACCGTCCTGATTAAAATTTGCCTGTCAACGGGTTTTACCAGGTATTCGTTCGCCCCCATCCTGAGGGCGGTTTCACGGTCCGATGCCTGGGTTTTGCCGGAGAGCATGATGATGGGCATGTTTTTCGTCGAACCACCAGCCCGCAAACGACGGCACACTTCAAATCCATCGATACCCGGAAGCATCACATCCAGTATTACCAGCTCGGGGATTTTTTGGGTAACCATTTGTACACCCTGTATACCGTTAGACGCGGTAAATACCTCATGACCCGCCGCTGAAAGGATAAGTTTCATCAGTCTTTGTCCGGCAGGATCATCATCTACCGCTACGATTCTCGCCATGAGTACCTCCGAGCATGATTTCTTCGCTATCTGTTATCGACCGCTGTCCTTCAGGGACTGTTACTTTTTCCCGGACAACTCAGCAACCAGTACGGGTAATTCTTTGACATTGATGGGTTTCGACATATAGGCCGTACAACCACCCTCGATATACTTTTCCTCATCGCCTTTCATGGCATAAGCCGTCAGAGCCACAATGGGGGTATCTTTAAAGGCAGGGTTCATTCTGAGCCGCCGGGTTGCTTCCAGACCGCTTATTTTCGGAAGTTGCATATCCATCAGGATGATATCAGGCTTTTCTCTTATTGCGACCTCCACTGCCTGTTCCCCGTCAACAGCACTAACTATATCATATCCGTGCGGCCTGAGAGCCATAGTAGTAAGTTTCATGTTTCTGGGTTCATCTTCTACTATCAATACTTTTATTGCCATTATTCCCTCGTTTTTGTCCTTTGCATATTTTTCAGTTGTTTTACCGTTTGCAGGAATTCTTCCCGGCTGAAAGCTGTTTTGTGAATGATTCTCTCGGCCTGCTGCCGGAGAAAGGACAGTTCATCTTCGGACAGGTCTTTCACCGTTATGACGATTATCGGAATATCCGCCATTTCCCTGATATCGCGAATTTTACCCAGCACCTCGAATCCTGAAATATCCGGCAACATCAGGTCCAAAACAATCAATGACGGTTTACTTCGTAACATCATATCGATAGCGTTTTTGCCACCGGTTGCTTTTATAACACCGATACCTTCTTTTTCAAGTATCGACACGATTAGTTTCATATCAGCCGGGTTATCATCAACGACCAGTACGACATCATCCTTATTCAGCCCAAGTTCATTGATTCTTTTTGTAAACCGCGTTTTATTGATTGGCTTATTGAAATAGTCTATCGCACCAAGGCTGAAAGCTAATTCCTGCTCTTCACCGACTGAAGCTATTATGACCGGAATGTCACAGGTGTTTGATTTGGACTTGAGTTCTCTGATGACAACCCAGCCATCTTTTTCCGGCATAAGTATATCGAGTATTATCAGGTCCGGTAATAACCCTTCGGCTTTCTTCAGCCCTTCCTCTCCATTCGATGCTTCAAAGACTTCGAAACCCTCTTCTTTCAACCATTTTCCAGTTAACCTGCGGGCTTTCGCGTCATCATCGATAATCAGGGCAGTCCTGACTCTAGTAGGTACCTGAGAGGAACTTTCTTTTTTCAGTTCCTCGTTATCGCTTAATCCCGGACCGTTTGCACTATTCGCAGCAAACGGTACGGTAAAGTAAAAAACACTGCCTTTTCCATATTCGCTTTCCACCCATATACTTCCCCCCATCGCCAGCAGAAACTGTCGGGTGAGCGTCAGACCGAGTCCGGTGCCTTTTCGCGTCTCTTCTTCTATCGTTTCTGCCTGGGTGAACACCTCGAATATTCTCTCCCGGTCTTCCGGCCTGATACCGATTCCATTATCCCTGACACCGAACAAACACATCTCGTCTTTCGTCTCAGCGGTAATTTCCAGCTTTCCTCCGGATGGAGTAAATTTCGTTGCGTTACTCAGCAGATTGAGGAGTACTTGCCTCAACCGGCTTTTATCAGCATAGACATTCCGTATCCCTTCTTCCACCCGAATACGGATAGAATGATTTTTTTGTTCGGTTAAAGCCCGCACCGTCTGGACCGAATCGGAAATTACTTCTTCAACTCTCAGTTCGACAGGCTTGAATTCCATTTTACCGACTTCGACTTTCGATAAATCAAGGACATCATTAATCAAATCGAGAAGATGCCTGCCACCGCTCAAAATATCGTTCAGGCATTCCTTCTGTTCTTCATTCACCTCTCCGGTAACTCCATCGAGCATCAGTTCGGAAAATCCAATCACCGCATTGAGAGGGGTACGGAGTTCATGAGACATGCTTGCCAGGAACTCGGATTTCATCTGATTGGCTCGTTCGATTTCTTTATTCTTGTTAACCAGTTCTTCTCTCTGCTCCAACAGTAACTGGGCCTGGGCTTTCAATTTGAGGTTCTGAGAATCAAGTCTGGCGTTTGTTTCCTGTAACTCCTGCTCAATTTTTTTCTGTTCTGTGATATCATTGGATGCAGAGACGAGATACGGCTCTCCCCCCAGGGCAATCATTCTGGCCGATAATAAAACCGTCCTCTCTTCTCCGGAACGTATTCTCATCCTGGTTTCAACATTATCTACCCGGCCATGTTGTTTCATTAAATTTGCGATTGCCGTCCCCTGTTCAGGAGACACAAAAAGTTTCAGGTCATTTGCATTCTTCCCGACAATGTCATCACGACTATATCCGGACAATTTTTCAAACGATGCATTGGTATCGATAACTTTAAGTGTTACAGGAGATAACACCGTCATGGGCATCGGATTGGCATGAAACACAGTTGAATATTTCTCTTCATTCTCTCCGATGAGTTCTTCCATTCTTTTCCGCTCGGATATATCGCTGGCAATCGTCACCCATCCATGGCGTTTACCGTCCCTCTCAATCGCTCTTGTTTTAACATCCACCCAGACTTCTCCCTTTGGTGTTACATACAGTTGTTCCTCCCGGTTGTACCCTTTTTCAAGTGCCCTCAATCTTTCCTGATTATGGGTATCGTACTCCTGAGCTATCTGTATATGGTCGCCAATGAATCTGCCTTTGGCGTCAGATGCCTTTATCCCGAACATTTCTTCGCATTTTGAATTCCAGTAGGCAATCGTAAAGTCATTATCCATGGCGAAGACAGCATCATTAATCGTTTTCAGAATAGTATCCGAAAAGCTTAAAGATTCTTCGAACTGCTTTCTTTCGGTAATATTGACGAAATTACCCATTATGGCCCGTTCGCCTTTATATTGAATGCCGGTAATATTTTCTATTGCCCAGACAATTGTCCCGTTTTTATGAATGAACCGCAGTTCATACCCTTCAGTTCTGTCTCCCTTCAGCATGTCGACCGCTGCCCGATGAACCTTTTCTCTATCATCCGGATGGACCAGGTCGATAGAATTCATGGTAAATAATTCTTCCGGACTGTAACCGCAATTTTTACTGAAAACCTTATTGACAAAAACAAATTTGCCGTGACGGGTGATATAAATACCGGTTGTTGAATTCTTTATCAATGTCTCATAGAGGTTTTCAATCTGTTTTCTCTCTTCTATCTGATTAAGAAGCGAATCATTGAGAGCATTGATTTCTTCACCCTGTTCTTCCAAATCTTCCTGCCGGGAGCGAATCTCATTAATCATCATATTTAAACCGGCAATAATCGAATCATATTCACCATGAGTTCCGGTGGGTTCTATTCTTGTTTCATAATCACCCCTGGAGACTCTGGCGATTGCCGTTAAAATTTGCCTGATCTGTTGTTTATCGATATTGCTGCTCATACCGGTCTTCCTTCGAATTGCACGTCTTTATCGCGGTAATAAACGTCTTGTAACGGTTATCGAGTATTTGTTTCATTATATCCAATATGCACGTTTGTTACAATTACGTTATATTTGTTAATCCATCAGGTAAAAGGTAAAGAAGGGGTCAGGCCGATTGAGTTACTCATTACCGTAGCGATTCCCGGTGTCATGACAGCAGTTGTCATTCCTCACGTCGGCAGGTTCATCGGCTCCGGCGAAGAAGAGGCTGCCAACACTGAACTCTCAACCGTTCAATCGGCAGTTCAATCCTTGATGGTCGACGAAATGGTTAAGAATTTTACCGGCCTGGCATATGTTTCAGATATAGTTGTCTGACTGAAGGCTGCTTTATCAGCCGGTTCTGCTCCTGTCAAATCACGCAACTTTTCCCCCGGTGTTAACTTTCTGTTTCTTCTTTACCGCCGAGTTGCCGGCTGAAGAAGTACGTCGCGATGTCTTTTATAATACTGATACCGAAAGCTGAACGCCTTTTTTCAGGAATTACGCGTGATGAATTCTCTAATCGGCTATCATCCCGTTTTTACCTTTACGGGAAAGAAAGCGAGACCGGATTTCTCCGGTCTCGCTTTGATGTTTGTGTTTGAAGAACCTCTGAAGAGGCCTCAAGTGTTCCGATACCGAAAGAGGTTTTTACTCTTTTTACCACCATTTTCAGGCTTTTTCCTGTTCTCCTGGCGGTTTTAAGGTGATGGTATAAAAACATTTATGTAGAGTTTCCTTATCTTCAGGGGTGCCGTGTATAATTTTCTGGTACTTTACCAGCCGATTACTTCGAAGACAGCATCGTATTTTTCAAGAGTTGTCCAGGTTAAACCTGCTGAATACGTCTGGCAAACAAAACCGGAAGGATATGAGCCGGCAGTATCTA
>CAZOGR010000046.1:0-9996 GCA_964579355.1 uncultured Dehalococcoidales bacterium
CCGCCGATAACCATGGTCTGGGACAGCCCCTGGCCGGTTGCCCACTGTGACCACTCGTAATTGAGTGCCCAGGCAGGTTCATTGAATTTCACCAGGAAGCATTCGAGGAGTTCGAGAGCTTCCCCTCGGGTCATCTTTTTTTCTTCTTCCACCGTTTTCCTGTAGAAAGGATACAGTATCTGGTCGATACGGCCGAGAAAGTGAACGGCAAACGTGGCGTGTTCCATCCAGGTCATCGAGAACATGAACCAGACAGACTGCAAAGCTTCCCACCAATCGCGGGCGGGATGTTCCGGCACCTGAGTGCAAACCTCGGCTATTCGTTCAAGCTCTTTCCTGCGCTGGAGATTGCTTTCTTTCGCAGCCATGTCACGCGCAAGTTCGGCATAGTCGTGAAAATATTCGATTGCCGCATCGATAGTGATAAGCACTGATTCATAGAACGCTCGTCTCTGTTTCCGGTCGAATTTCCGATACGGACGGTCGAGCTCCGCCATCTGCTTTTCAACTTCTTCTCTGACTCCTCTGATTCCCTGATAAAGGACTTTTTCGAAATTCAGGAACATGTGGCCGGCTTCCCTGGTCATCGATACATCACCGATTATCGGGATATGCGGGCAGGCAGAAACTCCCGGAGCGGTGTGTTCGAGGATATCCCGGTCGACATGGTTCAGATTGTAGTCGAAAAGAGACGGAATGCCGTTTTGAACAGCCGGGATGATTTCTTCTTTTAACTCTCTTCGCTCTTCGGGATGAATGAGAATCTTGTCATAAGGCCGGGAAGAGAAGTCTTTTTCAGGGTCATCCATCTCTTCGGCGAAGGAAGGAATATTCGCCGTGGTAATAAAAGCGGAACGGGTTTTGCTGCCAATGGTACCAACGATGAGTTCATCCTCAAGAATCATCCGGCTTTTTTCTTTCAGGAATATTTCAAGAAAACGAGCTCGCTGAATAATCGAAGGACTGTCTTTATACTGCGTGTATGCCTTAACTTCCGCTCTTACCCTTTCCAGGCACAATTCAGCTTCTTTCCGCACCCTCTCCCTGGCTTTTTCAACCCGTTCGGAACGGACAGCGCGGAATACCTCCTGCCAGGCTCCGATATCCTTACCGGGTTGACTGTTCGTATCTATCGCCATCTTTCTCCTCCACCAGACATTTCCCTATATATCATTTTACCAGAACGAGTCCGTATTTCTTCAGCCTTAGCCGTACTTTTTCAGTCGTGCGCCTTTCGCATAGCTAACTCTGCCGACATAGAATTCTTCCTCAGGAGCTTCACGGGGCGTCAAGCCGCCTGCTTTCAAGGCATCCCTTATCGCCTGTTTCTGATAGTCATAAAGCCTGGGAACCGGCTGGCGTAACATGCCGCCATTTCCCCCGTTACACCAGTGATAGTATTTGTCCATCGTGCAGTAGATTATCCCGGTATCGAAATACGATACCGAAGCCATGCCCATCGATGATGCGTTAATGGGTTCCGTCTCCCAGTGAATTGCCAGGGCTTTTTCGATTTCTCCTTTTACAAGAAAATCAAACATTCTGACCATTCGGGGGTTATCAGGAGTCTGCAACATGTAAAACGGCGAAGGTCCGGACCACTGCTGCCCGTAGTGCGGAACGGTGAACAGCCAGTGCTCCGGAATAGGGTCGTTAATCAGCAGGACATCGCCTGCCAGTTCGAAGCAGGCTACGGTGAATGCCAGAGAACTGCCCCCGCCTATTTTCAGGGACACCACGTTCGGTATCTCGGCGATACGCGGGATAAGACGTAAAGGAAAGTATGCCGGGTCCATGGTCTTCGTCTTCAGCCGTGCCGGGTAGAATATTACCGCCAGACTGGTCGAATCGCAAATATACTTGTATTCCCGGTAGATGTCTTCTTCCGAACGGGGATAGTACTGGAGCGGGTGTCCTATCAGAGCGACCGACCCTCCGGCTTTTTCGTATGCCCGGAGCATTTCTATGTCCTGTTCGACGGTATCATGCATAACCGTTATCGAGGTTTTCATCTTCCCTCTGGCTTCATCACAGACTATCTCGAGAAACCGGACTCTCTCCTGAAACGTCATGCCGCAGACTTCCGAAGCGCAGAGAACCGAGAAAAATCCATTATCCGCCAGGTGCTGAACATCGTACCTGATACCTTCTTCATCAAGTTCCGAAAGGTCGGGAGTAAATGAAGGAAAGATGACTGCTTCCAGTCCCTTTAATTTGTCTTTTGCCCATTTTTTCGCTTCAGTTTTTGTAAATTCCATATGCCCTTCTTTCAACCGACCGGATACTATTAAATCAATCCTTGTGCTATCATTTCGGCAAGAGGTTTTGCCCGGCTGACTTCATCTTCCAGCTTCGGGTCCGGGTCCGGGTAGACGACCGGTCCGTTTTCCCGTGACGGCAGGAGAACGGTCGACCTGTTCGGCGGCATGGTGGTTTCGCCACGCTGGTTTTTTGCCCATGCTTCGATATCAATGCAGTATTTTTTACCTTCTATATACTTTTTCGTAACCTTTCCTTCAAGAATAGTGGTATCGCCCATCATGTTGAATACTCTCTCATCACCACTCATTTTCCAGAGGAATCCATCGTCTCCCAGCCAGTTGGTAAAGAGATTGCACATCCAGCTCATTCTCTGGTTCCCGTAATCATAAGCTCTTTCAACGCCGATTGCCCTGGCAAAATGGTCGAGGTAGTGAACCAGTTCAGGGACATCATCCTCACCGGTTTCTTCGACATGCTCAAGGAAATTCGTGTGCCTGGCTTCATAATTGAATTCTATCTTGTGTGCCTTCAGATAGGGAGACCCCGCACCCATCAGGAATACCAGTTCGTCGCGAACACTGAGCGGCCCTTTGATGAGCGGACCGATAATGTCTCCCTCCTTGACATCTTCCCAGTACCGGGGATTTGCTCCTCTGACTTCTTCCCGGGCGTATGATTCCAGTATGCGAATCCAATCCTGTCTCGAATAGTTCGCTTTCGGACGTCCCCGGTTCTTTTTGGCTCCGCCGGCAGCGCTTCTTTCAGCCCAAACGATATGGTAGAGTTCTTTCCCGAGAATTTCCTGCGTTTCGGCGTTCAGATACACGATATCGCCGTAGTCAATGTAAATGTTACCCCTGCCTGCCATACGGCCTTCTTTAACCGCCATATCCCGAATAATGGCAACTGACGCCAGTTTCGTCCCCGCATAGACCGGTTTATACCATTGCCAGTCGCCGCCTGAATACCATCCGTGTATACCGGTTAAACCGCTGCCGGTCGCCGTCCACTGGTGGGTATACAGAAAAGTGCCCGGTGCGACAATCTTCCCGTATTTCGTTTTTGCGGCATACGTGTCATCTCTGAACAGGGGATTGGTATCGCCGATACCGTCAACGTAGTGACGAATCGTGTCGGCAGTAGCTTCATTATTAAAGTAAATCGCCGAGGGAATGAACGGTTTATTCATCCGGAAATTTCTTCTTTCCAGCATTTCAGGAGTTACCCGGCCGGATTCGGAAGACGGTTTTTCACCCGTTGATTCTTTTTTTACCCTGACTCTCGGGTGTTTCTCCCATTTTTTCTCATCAATGTCTGAAATGTATTCTTCAAGCATGGTTCACTCCTTTTCTGTTTACCCGTAGTGAATGTTGTATGCGAATATCGTATTATCTTGACAATGCGATATTCGCATTATAAATTATTTACAACAGTTTGAAAACTTGGCAATCTTAGAGTACCCCCAAAGATTTTCCATAGAGGTGCAGTATGCAGGTAAACTGGCGAGACTATTACCGGAGCCGTTTTATATCTCCTGAAAAAGCCGCTTCAATGGTCAAAAGCGGTGATTTTGCCGCTTTCACCATGGGCAGAGAAGCCTTTGCCTGCGGGTTTGCCCTGGCAGCCCGTGTAGGCGACCTGAAAAACGTCGATGTCCTTGCATTTACTCCTACCTATGATTTCGGCTGGTACGGCGAAGGATGGGAAGACTCATTTCATGTCATCATCGGCATGCCGACCGGTACCGCGCAGGAAGCGGTCGATGCCCGCCGGATAGACATGTTCGTTACCGCCCCGATTGAACAGATGTACCTTGAACGGACCCCGGACATTCTCTTCACGGAGATATCCGCTCCGGATGAAAACGGTTTCTGCAGCTTCGGAAATTCTGTCTGGGACAAAAAGAAGCAGATAACCCGGGTGCACTCTCAGGGCAGGCCGGTCATCGCTGAAGTCAACCCGAAACTCCTCAGGACCTTCGGGGATAATTATATCCATGTCTCCGAGATAGACTACTTCGTCGAACATGTCTCTTCCGGTCTTTCTCAGGCATCCGGCAGCCTGGCAGGCAGGGAACGCCGCGAACCGGAACCGTATCTGAAAGATATCGCCGGCTACGTCGGTTCCTTGATTAAAGACGGTGATACGATACAGATAGGGGTCGGACGCACCACCGAACCGCTGGTACGACTCGGTATCCTGGATGGCAAACATGATATCGGCGTCCATACCGAAGCAACCCCTCCCGGTATCATCTCGCTCGTTCGCGAAGGTGTCATCAACGGCCGCCGGAAGACGCTTCTCCCCGGTAAAGTAGTCGCTACCTCGATAGGCGGAAGCACTGCCGAAGAGATGGCATGGGTGCATAACAACCCGATATTCATGCTGATGGACCACGAGTGGCTGGAAGATTTCCGGACGATAGCCGCCAACGATAATATGACAGCAATAAATAACGCACTGCTCGTCGACCTTGTCGGTCAGGTTACCGCCGAAACGATAGGTTTCCGTATCCGTTCATCGCCGGGAGGCCAGCCGTCATTCGTCTTCGGCGCTCTTCAGGCAAAAAACGGAAAATCAATTACCGTAGTACCGTCCGTTTCGGTGAACGGACAATCACGTATCGTTCCCTTCATGCCGGAAGGTACCTTCGTCACCATACCGCGCGGATTCACCGATTACGTCGTAACGGAATACGGTATCGCCAGACTGCGCGGGAAAACGATTCGCCAGCGTAACAATGAGTTAATCGCTATCGCCCATCCCGACCATCGCGCCGAATTAAGAAAGGAAGCCCGGCGGTTGTACGGAACACTCTAGCCGTATAAGACGGGAAAGAACAGGAAATAATGCAGGAAGATTCGTTACGTCCTTACCGGGTGCTTGACCTTACCGACGAAAACGGGTTACTCGCCGCCCGTATACTTGCCGACCTTGGCGCGGATACCATCGTTATCGAGCCGCCGGGAGGAAACCATGCCCGTAATCTCGGCCCTTTCTACCACGATATTCCGAATCCGGAAAAGAGTCTGATGTGGTTCGCTCTCAATACCAATAAACGCGGCATTACGCTGGATATCAGAACCGAAGATGGCAAACGGCTGCTCAGGGAACTGGTAAAGACGGCTGATTTCCTTTTTGAATCCTGGTCTCCGGGATATATGGAGAGTCTCGGCCTCGGGTACGAAGATTTGAAAACCATCAATCCGCGCCTGGTGATGACCTCGATTACCCCTTTCGGTCAGACAGGTCCGTGGCGGGCTTATAAAGGCTCCGACCTTGTCGAAATGTCACTGGGCGGGCTTGTCTATCTCAGCGGAGAACCGGGACAGCAACCGCTCCGCATCCCGGTTCCCCAGATATTTTTCCATGCCGGTTCATGGGCAGCGTCAGGCGCCATGATGGCTTTGATGGCACGATATTCTACCGGAGAAGGACAGCACGTCGATGTTTCGATGCTCGAAGCGGCCGCCTGGTCGAACTACAGCAGCGCGGAGTGGTGGTCGTACTCTCCGAAAAAACTACTCAAACGCGAAGGAACGTGGCGACAACAGGGCCTATCACGAATGCGGCTGATATTTGACTGCAAAGACGGCTACGTCCTGATGTTCCTCCTCGGCGGCACCATGGCAACAGTCGGCGAATACCGGATGGTCGAATGGATGGAAGCCGAAGGGAAATGTCCTGACTGGCTCAGGGGATTCGACTGGCAAAACCTCGATGTCGCCAACGTCGACCAGACATTTTTCGACAATCTCGCTGAAGCAGTCGCGCCGTTTCTGCTCGATAAAACAAAGAAACAGCTTTTCGACTGGGCGATGGAAAACGAACTGTTCCTCGCTCCGGTCAATGCAACCGGAGACCTGCTCGACAATCCGCAACTGAAAAGCCGGGAATTCTGGAGAGAACTGGAGCATGACGAACTGGGTGAAACTATCACCTATCCCGGACCATTCGTCAAGATGAGTGAAACACCGGTTACCGTCCGTCACCGGGCACCGCTCATCGGTGAACACAACCGGGCGATATACCATGACGAACTGGGACTCTCTGTTGAGGAACTAATTGCTTTAAAACAGGCCGGAGTTATCTAGATGCAAAAGAACCTGCCCCTCGAAGGGTTGAAAGTACTGGAATTGACCAGGGTAATTGTCGGTCCCGGCGTTGCCCGGTTCCTCGGTAGTGCCGGAGCAACCGTCGTGCATGTAGAAAGCCAGAAGCGCATCGATTTCATGCGGGTTTCCTACCCCTATCAGGACAATATCCCCGGCATCAACCGCGCCGCTTATTTTGCCCGGTATAATCCGGATAAACTTGGCATGAGCCTGGACCTTTCGAAACCGGAAGGCCTGGATTTGATGAAATGCCTCGTTGCCTGGGCAGATGTGTTCATCGAAAGTAACGTCCCCGGCATGATAGACAAGTTCGGACTGGATTATGAGCATATCAGAGAATTGAACCCTGAGATAATCATGCTCAGCACGAACCAGATGGGGAGAGAAGGGCCGATAGCACGGTATAAAGGATTCGGGGTACAGACGGCGGCTATCGCCGGGTACCACCTTATCACCGGCTATGGAGATGGGAAACCGATGGGCCCGTTCGGTGCCTATACGGATATGGTTTCCATCCAGTGGTTGCTTACCGCGCTGTTAGCTGCCATCGATTACCGGAAGCGAACCGGCAAGGGTCAGTATCTCGATCATTCCCAGCTTGAGGCGGGCGTCCATTTCCTGGCACCGGCTGTCTTGCAGTACACCGCCAATGGTGAGACCATGTCCCAGGCGGCGAACCGCGAACGGCACGCCGCTCCGCACGGATGCTACCGCTGCAAGGGTGACGACCGTTGGTGCGCCATCACCGTATTCACCGACGAAGAATGGGAAACTTTCTGCCGTGTTACGGGCAATCCCGCCTGGACGAAAGACCCGGACTTTGCAACGCTCACCGGAAGGAAAGAAAACGAAGACCGACTCGATGCGGTTGTCGAAGCGTGGACACAGCAATACAGCGCGGATATGGTAGCGGAGAAACTCCAGAGCGCCGGGATTGCCGCCGGCGTGGTAGCCAGCGGAGAAGACCTGAACAATAATCCGCAGCTCGCCGCCAGGAATTTCTATCCGCTGCTTAACCATACGGAAATCGGCCCCTCATATTACAGCAACCCGCCGTTCAAGCTGTCTGAATCTTCAGTTGAAGTCCGTCAAGCAGCCCCCTGCCTGGGCGAACATAATGAATATGTTTGCCGTGAAATCCTGGGGTTGACAGATGAGCAGTTCATCGAACTCCTGCAAAGCGGCGCGCTGGAGTAACTATCCGTGAAATGAAAAGAGCTGGCGAACCCGGGTTCGCCAGCTCTTTTGTTCTTTTTTGTTATGTTCCGGGATTAGTAACCCATTGACTTCTTCAGTTCTTTATCTATCCAGAAATGTTTTGCAAACAAGGCACCCTGACCATAACAGTTTTTCACCCACGGCCACCAGAAGCTGTACGTATAGGGAGTTGGCCTCACGATATAGTACGCTTGTTCCAGAACGTAAGGGGTAATTTTTTTATACTCAGCATACGCCTGGTCGTTATCGATAAACATGTTGTCATTAACCGCTTTGAATACCGATTCGATAAACGGATCTTCCATTCCTTTTGTCGAATCGCCGACAAAACTGGGGTTAAACCAGCTGCCTCCCCGTAAGCCGGAAAGGTAAAGCTGCTGGGTAAAGGTTCCCCACAAGTAGCGGTATACCAGGTCTTCATGACTCCGGGCGATATTGATGCCATTGTAGACACCCGATTCCCTTATGTCAAGTTCTATTTCTATGCCTACTTGGGCCCATTGATCGACGAAAATGGAGAGTTCATCGACACGTTGAGCGTCACTTGGCCCAAGGATTTTTGCCTTGAATCCGTCAGGATATCCGGCATCCGTTAATAGTTGCTTTGCTTTTTCGACATTATGGCTATACAACTCCTGTACTGATGCAGGGAGTTCCTCCATAGGCACATAGAGTGCCGTCGTTTGTTTGTTTACCGGCCAGACATTGATGTCGGCGTTCCCTTCAAAGTAATCATTCTTAATGGCCTCAAAATCGGTTGCCAGCATCATTGCCTGTCGTACCCTGACATCATGGAATGGTTTGCTCGTGTCGAGTCTGTTCATGGCGATTACCCAGGGTGTGTTCGACATATAGGTCGTGTATTCGAGTCCGGGAGTCGTCTGTATGAGCGGTTTGGCGCTCGGCGCCTCAATCCCGGACATGAAGTCGAGTTTCCCGGTTCTCAATCCGGCCAGTTGGGTTGAGACATCGGGAATAATGAATTGTTTATACACATCAATATATGGCAGTTGCTTACCTGTACCCGGCCCTACCGGGTCAGTTTCCCAGTACGTAGGATTTTTTTCGAAGGTTATTAAACTGCCGGTTACGTAGTCGGTAATCATGAACGGGCCTGTCCCGACTGCTTTTCGCCAGTCTGTTTCCATATCACCGTATTTTTCAACTACCTCAGGAGGATAGAGACAGTTAAACCCGCCTCCCTGGATTATCCAGTTATGGGAAGTCCACGGGTCTGTCGGTGTTGTAATGGTTACCTGCATTGGTCCTGTTTTCTCGTAGGTTAAACCTACCAGGAGGTTAGGCCTGGCTATGTTAATCCAGGAACGGGGAGCTTCAAGAAGCCGTTTCAGGCTTGAGACGATATCATCAGCCGTAACTTCACGTCCGTTCATCAATCTTCCGGCTTCGCTGTCCACCGGCTGCCAGTGTACTCCCTCGCGGAAATTAAGTACCCATACACCGATTGAGGGCATTTCCCAGCTTTCTGCAAGACAGGGCTGGAAGT
Source organism: uncultured Dehalococcoidales bacterium (assembly GCA_964579355.1). GTDB lineage: Bacteria > Chloroflexota > Dehalococcoidia > Dehalococcoidales > UBA2162 > MGML01. The sequence goes on from CAZOGR010000046.1 coordinate 9,103, forward strand.
AGTCTTCGACGGCTCCGGCTCCGGCCAGCAGATTCGTTACCCCGCTTCCGGCCGGACCTCTCCGCCAGTCTGTGACCATATACTGGTCGTACACGATATTGATAAAGGCTCCGGCACTACCACCGGTACCGCTGTCAAAACTGGATATATCAGCGGTTATAAAGGTATTGAGCGTACCTCCGTACTGTGGTACATCCGAAGAAACAACTTTTTCTTCATCGGGTTTGGTTACGGTGCCGGTTTCCTTTGTTGTGTCCTTTATTATTACCTCATCCGATCCCTCTTCCTGCTTCACACTTGGTGTTGTTTCAGTACTGCATGAGGTCATGATTAAGAACAATGTCATCAAACAACTGACCAGTATCCAGATATACTTGTGTTTCATTGCTACGCTGCCTCCTTGACGAATACATCATTCAACCCGGGAAGTTTAGTATGGTGAAGTATCGTTTGTAATTTTGAGCATCCTTTTATGCCATGAGTGCCTCCTGAGCTAACTCTACTGCTGGTCCAGATTACCCCGGTACTCCGGATACGGAAAGAGTATAGTCGGCATTAAGCTGAGTAGAGTTATTGACGCTTAGCTCCTCCTTTTTCCCGGCAAGGCTAGCATTCGTTATTTGCCGTTTCACAGGCCTTTATCTAGTTACGCAGTCACCTCACTGAAAAACTCATTATCATATATGATAATGTAAAATGTGGCTAATAGTATAATTGTTCCATGATGATATGTCAAGACTTTTTTTAAATTGCTAACGCAGCCGGTTCGGTACGATTCATGACAATCTCTTACTGGCTATTATTTCGGATAGAGATGTGTCGGTAAACTAATTGACATTTCGGACTGGATTGGTGAGGACAAATCCGTTAGCAGTTGCAGTAACCTGTCTTATC
>CAZOGR010000047.1:0-9936 GCA_964579355.1 uncultured Dehalococcoidales bacterium
GGGCGCCGGTAATTGAAATTTCAGCAGCATCCAGTTGATTCCATTCGCGATAAATCTCGCTCATTCCGGCTTCAATTTTCGCAATCGTGCCGAACTTTCGGGCATTTCTCTCACGGTGATGAAGAACTGGTCAATGACTTGATTCGGAACATGCACCCAATCAGTCTTCGCAAGAAAGGTATATACAACGACAGAGCCTGCCTGTCCGAGCTTTCGCTTAACAAGTATGCTCTAAGAAACATTAAAACTCCCGCTCTCGTTATTCATGCAGCCGATGATTCACTGCAACCCCTCAGTCACGGTTCGAACACAGCCAGGAATATCGAAGGGTCACAATTCCTGGCATTCGATACAGGCGGTCATTTCCTTATCGGTCATCAGCATGATATCAGAGTCAAGGTCGATGATTTTATAAAAAGAACCATGCCTATAGCTGAAAACAGGATAGCAGTCTAATGAAGCGAGAGCATCGATGCAAACAGAAAACAGGATAAGAATGAAGCTAAAGCCCTCCGTCAACATTCAGGCAGACACCGGTTATGTACGAGGCGGCATCCGAGGCGAGGAATACACACGCCCAGCCGATATCTTCCGGCGCTCCGAGCCTGCCGAGAGGTATTTTTTCTTCCCAGGATGCTTTTACCTCAGGGTCTTTAAAGCCGGCATATTCCATGCTGACAGGATGCAGTATCTGCCCTGGAATGACGCAGTTCACCCGTATTCTGTATGGCGCCATGGCTTCAGCCCAGGACATCGTTATACTGTTCACCCCGGCTTTTGCCGCGCCATAAGCCGGACCTCCGGAATAGGGGGAAATGACCGGGCCTTTCGAGGCGCTGGAGATGTTGATGATACTCCCTCCGGTTTTCTGTTCCTTCATTATCTTCGAGGCTGCCTGCGTACCGAGGAAAGTGGTCTTCAGGTTCTCACGGAACATCGCATCCCACCCCTTTTCGGTGATATCGACGTTATCCCAGTGAGACGGGGTACCGACATTGTTGACCCATATATCAATTCTGCCGAACTCTTTGAGGGCTTTCTTTGCTACCATGTCGACCTGGTCCGCTTCCCTGGCATCGAAGGGGACAGCTATTGCTTTCCTGCCTTTCGCCCGGATTTCGGAAGCTGTCCGCTCAATCTGTTCCACGGTACGGGCAGTCACCACGATATCGGCGCCTGATTCGGCCATACAGAGGGCTATCCCTTTACCGATATCCCTGCCGCTGCCCGTGATGAGAGCAACCTTGTTTTTCAACGAAAAAATCTCCGGATACATTTTCTCTGCCTTTCTGTTTTTTTATGCTATCGTAATGCGTTTACCAGCCCGGGGAAATCAAGAAAATCCTCGATGAACTGCTTTCGCAATAACTGAAGCGGAACATATTCGTTATACTTGTTCGAAATCTGTACCTTTTCCGGGAGGGGCAGGTTGTACAGGTCAGGGGTAGAGCGAATAATATCGCGGATAATCTCCTCAAGTTCGGCGGCAGTGCCCTTGAACAGCACTTCCAGAAAAATCGAGGTATCCCACGGCATTTTACTCTTTATCCCTCTGCCAAGCAGGGCGAAATGGAGCGTGAACAACTGCCTTGTGCCAACCCACGGGAACACGGCAAACTTGCGTTCGGAAAGCGGCGTAACCATCTGTTCCAGGATTCCGCTGTTTCCCGCCAGGTACCGTATCTCGTTCAGCCTTTCCCTGCAACTCTCGCTGAGATACGGGTAATCGTCCTTCCCTTTCAGGATACTCTGCATTTTCCTGACCAGGACGGTGTGGAGTTCCGATTCGAATTCAACATTCCAGTCGATGACCGAAATTCCCGGTACCTTTTTTACGAAGATAACCTTTGCTTTGATATTGACATCCACCGTTTCCCAGGTCATTCCGGCAAGGGAAAACCGTGTCCCTGCCGGGTATATCTTGTCAACCGTGCCGATAGACTTATTTTCATCTTTTACCAGGTAGTATTCCGGTACTTTGAATACCGTGTAAAAATGAAAATGGTTGACTACCTTTTCACCTGCCCTGCCGATAATCAGCCCGCCCTGCTCAGTTTCCTGGATATGCTCAATTGTTATCAGATGGTTCAGAAGCAGTCGAAAGTCCTCCTGCGATATTGCCCGGAAGCTGTGCAGCGACAGTACCTCCTGAGCAAGCTTGGCAGGAGAAAGTTCCCCATTACTTTTCAGGCAGCTCATCGTCTGGTGATACAGCAGCGAATAAGGATGCCGGTGAGGGGCGATAGGTTCTATCCATTTCTCCTTCGTATACAGTTCAATGATGGCAATCAGGCGCACGAACGCCCAGTTTATCGGACCGAGGGTGTCGGCGGCAGTCGTCTGGATATCCTCTACGAACGTGAACAGCAGTTGCGGTACCTGCCCGCGCCTTCCGCAGCGCCCCAGTCGCTGGGCGAAACTCGATACATTGATAGGCGCGCCGATTTGTACCGCCTGGTCGAGGGAACCGATATCGATACCCAGCTCGAGCGTGACGGTCGCACCGGTGACGATTTTCTCTTCAGAGGTTTTCATCTCGTCCTCGGTCTGTTCCCGCAACAGGGCGGACACGTTACCATGATGCACCCGGTATACGTCCGGAGCCTTGTTTTTCAGAGCAATTTCACGCAGGTTGGAAATGACGAATTCCGTTTCCTCACGTGAGTTGGTAAAGATAATCGTTTTCTTGTCCAGCGTCATTTTAAAGAGGTATTCGAAGTGAGCACGGTCACCGGAATCGGCGTGCGTTTCGTCATTGTCCTGCGTCTTGACGAACCGCTGCACAAAAAGCCTGACGCTCTTTTTCCCTTCATCCGTCACCGGAGTAATGCAGTCCCGCGGTGTGCCGGTGTTCAGCCAGTCCCGGGCGAGGCTGATATCGCCCAGCGTGGCGCTGAGTCCGATGCGCCGGGGCACCTTACCGGTCAGGTTCTGGAGGCGTTCGAGCTGGCACAGTACCTGCACGCCGCGGACATCCCGCATGAAGTGGTGCACCTCGTCGATGATGACATACCTCAGGTCGGAGAACAGTTTCAGGCAGGCTCCCCGCTTGTTGATTAACAGGCTCTCAAGCGATTCCGGAGTAATTTGTAAAATGCCCGCCGGATTTTTTATCAGGGCGTTCTTTTTTGAGACCGAAGCGTCACCATGCCACTTGCAGACCGGAATGCCGGATTCGAGAATCAACTGCTCAAGACGTTTGAACTGGTCGTTAATCAGGGCTTTCAGCGGGCTGATATAGAGTATGCCGACCGATGATGAAGGCTTGTTGTACAGTTCGGTCAGGACAGGCAGAAAAGCAGCTTCGGTCTTGCCGGAAGCGGTGCCGGAGGACAGCAGCAGATTATTGTCAGTATCGAAAATTACTTCGCAGGCAGCGACCTGTATCCCGCGCAGTTCCGTCCATTTGTTATAGTAGATGAAGTCCTGGATGAAAGGCGCCAGCTTGTAGAACGCGTCACTCATAACTCGAACTCCGCGAAATCGGTGTGTATCTCCTCTTCGGTAAGGCCGCCCTTCGCCATTCGGAAGCTGTTACTGCCCAGAATTTCCGCGACCTTCGTCTGCGGGTTCTGATGGAGAATCCCGAGTAGTTCGATAAAGTCCCTGATAATTTCCCTGGGGGTGATGTGCGCATCCGCGCCGACCCGGTTATATTCCACGTTCAGGAAGTAGAGCAGGTCATCATCACCCGTCACCGGTCGGTAATCGAACAATTCGCCGTGAATATCCCGGAGTTTTTCCACCAGAACGAACATTTCCTCATGGGTAAGCATCTGAAGCCGGATAACCGGGGCGGACAGGTCCCGGAAAATTTCCGTGGAAAAATGGCCTTCCTCCAGCCGTGAACGGAGTGCCTCATAGCTGTAAATCCCCTTGTACCGATCTTCCAGGCTCTGCGGCGTACATCCCATCAGGAACCCGATGTGCCTTGCTTTGCCCTGGAGTACATCGTTGTACATGGTCAGCAGTTTTTCATAATTGTTCTGACGGGTGATTGAGTTCGGTATCTTGAAGATATTGACCAGTTCGTCAACCATGACGAGGATTCCCCGGTAGCCGGCGCCGACCATGAAGGCGGCAAATACCTTCAGGAAATCGTACCAGGTTTCGTCGGTAACAATCCAGTTGATACCCAGGTCGTCTTTCGCTTCCTTCCGGGAAGCGTATTCCCCCCGAAACCACTTCAGGACATTCGATTTTGCCGACGCGTCATCAGCCTGGTAGGCTCGCCAGTAGGTAATGACAGCTTTTGCGAATTCGAACCCGTTGACCATCCCCTCGAGTTCACCGGCTGTTTTATATATCTGCTTCTCAACGTGTTTATCGAACTCTTCGCTTTCGGGAGGGTACTGCTGGGCCGATTCGGTCTGTATTCCGGATATCCATTTCTCCAGGATTAAAGGCAGCGCCCCGCCGTCCGGCTTTGATTTCACGGACATGTTCCGGATGAGTTCCCGGTACGTGGCAAGTCCCTGCCCTCTGGTACCGGCGAAACGCCTTTCCGGTGACAGGTCCGCATCCACCACGACAAAGCCTTTCGCGGTGGCGTAATTTCGTATTGTCTGAAGCATGAAGCTTTTACCGCTGCCGTATTTACCAACGATAAAACGAAAGGTAGCCCCGCCATCGGCGATTATTTCGATATCACGTACAAAGGTATCGATTTCCTGAGTACGTCCCACGGTGATATATTCCAGACCCACCCGCGGGACGACGCCGCCTTTCAGAGCATTGACGATAATATTCGCAATACGTTTCGGTACCGTATTTGACATCAGCAACCCACCATTTCCATCAGCTTCGCCCTGTATTCTTCGTACAGAATCAGCGTATCATCGAGTTCCAGGACGATATCGCCGAGGCAGTCCATCGCTTTCCGGTTAATGCCGTCCGCCAGCACCTCCAGCATGATTCTATTCCGGTCTGCAAACCCTTTGACGTCCTGCTCTGCCAGGATGATTTTCAATGCGTCCGTCTCAATCTGTGTAAGAATTTCCCTGAACCCGGTCCATACATCCGAAACCGGAGGCAGAGTAACTGGTTCTTCGTCTTCAACCTCGATATCGTCGGAAAACAGTTCTTCCGGAACAATCAGTTTTTCCTGCGTGTCCAGGGCTTCTTTTCGTATCTGCTCCAGATTACCGGTATCCACCGTAATTACTTTACGCGTGGATTGCCGGTAAAATTCAGATACGCATCCCTGAATAAACTGAGGGAATATCACCCCGATTCCCTGAAGCTTTTTCAGGGTTCCTTCGTCACACATGTTCGGACTGGCACTGAGTTTATGCCTGAACTTAACAGCCCTGCGGAGCGAAGACTCCATCTCTTTCATAATATAACTTATCAGCAGTTTCCCCCGTTCGGTCAAAATAACTGTCTTGTACGTCCACCTGTTGTTATGACAGGTATAAATTTCCCTCTCGGAAATGGCTACTTGCCGGTCCGGTTGTCTGTATGCGGGATAGAACAGTGCCCGGCTGAACGGGTGCCAGACGGATTCTTTTGTAACAGGGTAAAAGATTATGTCCTCGAAACACTTCTTCTTTTTCCTGCATGTTTCCCGGAGACAATCAAGGATAAAGAAAAAACAGTCGTTGATTAACGAACGTTTTTCCTCACTGTAAAAGACTGATTTTTTTATGTTGTACTTCGAAATGGCAGTATACAGGTCAAAGCTGTCCTCCCGGCCTGATGTATATATGAAAACAGAGGGATACTGAATACGAAGATTGTGTGAGTCAACGAACTCCCGAAAAGAGCGCGGCAGCGGGTAATAGACATGGTAATCCTTTATCCATGGATAGATATACCGGTCAATCACCGAATCGATATCCCGGTACGTCTGCCAGAACGATACCAGTTTATCAAGCCCGTCTTCAGGACCGGTTACCCCGATGTTGTTCAGCAGTTCGTAAAGATAGAGAAAAGCATAGGATGCGGAGGTACCGGTTGTTTCTCCGTTTCTTACCTGTGTCCGCCAGGTAAAATACGTCCTGAGCTGCCGATGCCCCATTAATTGATAATACGGATAGTACGACAGAAACGGTACCTGTTCCTCATAATCGTCTTCGAAATCCTTCATATACAGCGCCTGATGATAGAACACTTTCGAAATGTCGGTATGAAAAGATGAAAGGTCGCTGGCTATCTGCCGCATGGCATAGAACCGGGCGCGTTTTTCATCTGTGACAGGAGAGACCGTCTGCGGCGGTGGGATGGGAAAAGCATCACTGGCAGGAGAAGCCGTCTCCATTTCGATTTCCGCGAACTGAGTAAGCTCCGGCTCATCCGCGTCTAAGCTGAGGGTATGTGATTCCTGTAATTGTTTATCTTTCGTCAGCTGTTCACGTCCGGGGACAGGACAGGCAACGTATTTTCTGTATTCCATCGACCGGAACACCCCTCAGGAGATACTACACTGTTTGCACAAGTATTCTGATGATTAAAGAATATTGTGTTTCATACCATCAATGTTTACACAATTTGACGCTTATTGTACAGGCCTGTCAGGGTGTTTTATTACTAGAACTTATGTTCTTAACATTCACTATAACAGGAATTTGCTGTTATAGCAAGATTCCGTATTCAACGTAATTTCGAGTGAATGCTATTAATCCACTCACTTGTTTACGGTAATACGTTCTAACTCTAAAACTATTTTGTTTTAGGAATACTGGATTCAAGGGGAAACATCGACAAGGTTACTATCACGCCCCTGATTTTCTCAGGTTTCATGGGATTCACCACACCGGATTCTTATATACGGTTGTACCTCCGACGATTGTAGCCAGAATGGGAATTTCGTTTATCCTGTCTGGGTCGATGCTTAACACATCCTCGCCGATAATGGTGAAATCAGCCAGTTTTCCAACCTCGATTGAACCCCGGATATCGTCCTGGTGGTCCTGCCAGGCGCCGTTTATGGTGTAGGAACGGATTGCCTGCTCGACGGTTATGCACTGTTCTTTCCCAATCACGTCACCGGTAGCTTTGTCCTTGCGCAGGACGGCTGATTCGACTCCCTGCCTCCAGTCCGGATACGTCACCGAGGCATCGGAACTGTTAGAGACACGTACGCCTGCCTTGAATAACGATTTCAGCGGCCAGTGGTAGGCTGCCCTCTTTTCTCCGGTGATACCTGCCATCATATTCCCGATGGTCCACTTGATAGCTGACTGGACATTAGCGCCGATATTGTTTTCGGCCATGCGCTGTATACATTCAGGTGTCACATAATCGGTATGGATTATGTAATGTCGGGCATCCCAGGGGTGTTCCTTCAGGGCGGCTATATACCCGTCGACACAGGCATCGATACCCCGGTCGCCGGTAACATGGATGCCGATCTGGAAATTTCGGGCATTGGCATAGTTAATCATGTTGAGCAGCGTATCGTACCGTTCTTCGTCAGTATTGCCCTCCACCAGCAACTTACCGTTCCCTCCGCCAATATAGTCTTCGTACATGAAGGCGGTTTTTGAAGGAGGTATACCGTCGGCGAACATCTTGAACCCGGATATTCTCAGCCATTCGTTACCAAAGCCGGTACTGGTGCCGATAGCGCTTAAGGTATTTTTCACAGCTTCGAGTGAATTTCCGCCCGTTATCATGCAGTTTACCCGGAGAGTAAATCTTCCCTGGTTGAACAGTTCTGTGTATATCCTGATGAGGTCCGGAGTAAGGCCGGGTTCGGTAACGCAGGTTATTCCCAGCGAATTGAGTTCAACCATGGCATTGAGTATGCCCGATTTTCTTTCCTCTTCGGTCGGTGGTGGTATCAAACGGCGTACAAGGTTGGCCGCCCCTTCGAAAAGAATTCCCGTAGGTTCCCCGGATTCATCTTTTTGTATGATGCCTCCTTCCGGGTCTGGCGTATCGTTGTTTATTCCTGCCATTTCGAGGGCTTTACTGTTAGCCAGGCAGGTATGTCCGGAAAAATCGATGTACGAAACCGGATTGAACGGGCTGACCGAATCGATATCGGACTTCGCCGGCCAGGCTTCAGGTTTGCCTTTTACTTCCTCGATGAAACCCCGGTCCCAGCCCCATCCGGAAATCCAGTTACCCGCTCCGGCTTCGGCCGCTTTCTTCGCCGTTGCAACCCGTATATCCGCCATCGACTTAACCGCCGGGTAGCCGAGATCAACAATCATGGGAGGCCTTTCCAGCCCGAAACCATTGAGATGACAGTGGGCATCGTTAATGCCCGGCAATACCGTTGCTCCCTTCAAATCGAGCAGTCTGGTATTTTCACCGGCCAGTTTTTTCAGGTCGGCACTTAGACCGACACCGGTAATCCGGCCATCCTTGACCGCTATCGCTTCGGCAATTGAAAAATCATTATCCACGGTTATGATGTTACCGTTAACCATTACGGTGTCCGGATTCATCGGTTGCCATATGGATTCTGTTTTCTTTCTCACTGGTCTTCCTCCTTCACTTCATTCTCCTGGCTTTAAGGGTATATTCGCGGGGTATGATTAGTAGCGGATGAAACATGACAAAAAATATACTGATTCGAAATCTTTACACAGATTATCGTAGAATATATCAGGGTATAATAATAGTCAAATCAAATAACCGCATCAGGGGAGGATTACTGTGTCGAATCTGTTTAGTCCGTTAACCATCAATAAACTGCAAATCAGAAATCGGTTTATCCGTTCGGCCACCATGGACAGTCTGGCTGATAACAGCATGGTATCCGAAGCTGAACTTAGAATGTATGAAAACCTGGGAAAAGGTGAAATCGGTTTGATTTTCTCTCACGGACTTTTCCCTTCCCGGGAAGGGAAAGCTTCTCCGGGGCAGCTTGGAGTCGATACTGATGAGTCAATTCGTTCTCTGACAAAACTTGTCGGTAAAGTACATGATAATGGCGGTAAAATTGCCGCCCAGATATTGCACGGCGGCTGGCTGTGCAATCCGGACGTGACGGGACTGGCTCCGGTCGGCCCTTCGGCAACGACGAATCCTCAATCAGGGATAAAAATCAGAGAACTCACCAGCGACGAAGTATATGGACTGGTCGATTCGTATGCTCAGGCAGCCGGCAGGATACAGGATGCGGGATTCGATGGCGTTCAACTGCATGCCGCTCACAGTTGGGTACTGAGCGCTTTTCTCTCTCCGGCAACCAACAGAAGAACGGATGAATGGGGTGGCAGTACCGAAAAGCGTACCAGTCTGGTAATAAAAATATGTGAAGGCATCCGTAAAACCGTTGGAAACGATTTCCCGCTCATGGTCAAACTCGGCATCAAGGATTACCATCCTGAAGGCAAATCAATCGAAGACGGTATCCTGCAGGCACAAATCCTGGAATCTGCCGGGGTTGATTCGATTGAGGTAAGCGAAGGCCTTGAACAGGATTTCTTTCATCATATACGGCCGGATGCAACTGCTCCGTATTACCTTGAAGAATGTAGCCGGGTAAAACAGGCTCTCTCAATCCCGGTAATGCTGGTGGGTGGCATGAGAAAACTGGAGGACATGCAGAAGGTCATCGATTCCGGTGTAGCTGATGCCATATCGATGTGCCGTCCGTTCATAATGGACCCCTGCCTTGTAAAGAACCTGCAAAACGGCTCAGCGGACGGTTCGCAATGCACCTCCTGCAATCAATGCATGAGAGGTATGGGGCAAGGCAAGCTCGAATGCGTTCTTGTGTAGCGCCGATTCCTGGTTAGTTTCCTCGTTCTCCTGCTCTGAATGATAACTAATAGCACAGTTGTCTCACACCAGGAGCGCGTAATCAGTGTTGCCCTAACCGAATTTATCCTGTTTCTGGACGCTTCTTCTGAGAATCACTCCTCTAAATTAGTGCTTGGTTGTTTATGATATAGACTCACATAACAAGTATACTTCACACCACGTTTCCCACTATTCATATCGGCCGGGACCATTCGGAATAGGGTAAGTAAGATAGTA
>CAZOGR010000048.1:0-9909 GCA_964579355.1 uncultured Dehalococcoidales bacterium
ATTCTGGAATACATGCTGAAAAGCAAAGAGATACTTAATGTGAAGGAAATGCTGGCGTATATTCCAATCGGACTTAATATGTTCATCAAAGGAAAGCTTGCCCTGATTCCGGACAAAATAAAAGGCGCCGGGAACATCAGGCAGATATTCGGTACAGCCGGGAAGGGTAACGGGTAGGAGAATGGAGAAGCTGAAATACAGTTATTACCCCGGTTGTTCGCTGGAAGCTACCGCCAAAGAGTATAACATGTCATTACTCGAAGTGGCGAAGATGCTTGATATCGAGCTTGTCGAAATCGAGGACTGGAACTGTTGCGGGGCTTCCTCGGGACACTGTACCGATTACGAATTGTCTTTATCATTGCCGGCAAGAAATCTGGCTCTGGCTGAAAAAGAGGGGCGGGATGTTGCGGTGGCCTGCGCCGCCTGTTTTCTCCGGTTCAAGCAAACGAATTACGATTTGCGGCATGATGAAGAACTCCGGCAAAGAATTGAAAAACGTATCGGCATGCCGTACAAAGCCGAAACGGAAGTCCGGCACCTTGTCGATATTTTTGTCCGTGAACTGGGTCTTGAAGAGATAAAGAGCCGTGTAAAAAAACCGCTGGAAGGGCTGAAAGTGGCCGCCTATTACGGCTGCTACCTGGTACGTCCGGCGGAAGTAACACAGTTCGATAACCCGGAAAACCCGCAGATACTCGATGACCTGATGAAGGCGATTGGCGCCGAGCCGGTCGATTACTCACACAAGGTCGAGTGCTGCGGGGGTAACCTGTTGCTGGCGAGAGCCGATGTCGTCATCAAGTTGACGACCGATATTTGCGATTCAGCACGCAGCACAGGGGCCGATGTCATCGCCACCGCCTGCCCGCTCTGTCAGGCAAATCTCGACATGCGGCAATCCAGTAAGGAAAAAATGCCGATTATGCATTTCAGCGAATTGATGGGTATTGCCCTCGGGGCGGAGCCTGGCATGTATAACAAGTGGCTGAAAAAACACCTGGTCAATCCCTCCCGTGCAATGAAAACATTGAACCTGCGTTGATAGTTCCCGGAGTAAAGGAGAAAGACACATGGTACCAGTAGCGCCGTTTAAGGAAGCGTTAGAGATAATCAAAGAAGAAGGCGGAGAAATCTGCAAGCTGTGCTATCAGTGCGGCACCTGCACCGGTACCTGCCCCTGGAACACGGTACGGAGTTTCCTGGTACGGAAGACGATGCACCAGGCGCAACTGGGTCTGCCGGACTTCGAGTCCGAGGACATGTGGCTCTGCGCCACCTGCGGCGCCTGTGTCGAGCGGTGCCCGAGGGGAGTTGAGATTATCGATGTCTGGCGGTCCTTCCGAAGAGCGATTGTCGAGATGGGCATCGGCGGCGTTCCCGATTCGCTGAGAATTACCGCGAAAAATATCTCGACGGTCGGCAACCCGCAGGGCGAGGAGCGGGAGACACGTTCCGACTGGCTGAAAGGTCTCGACGTTCAACCCTACACGAAAGATTGCGAGATTCTTTTGTTCGCCTGCTGCTACAACGCTTTCGACCCGGCGATGAAGAAAGCCGGAGAATCATTTATCAGCATCCTGAAAAAAGCCGGTATCAAATTCGGGGTACTCGGCAATGAGCAGTCCTGCTGCGGCGAGAGCATCCGTAAAGCAGGCAGCGAAGAACTGTTCAAGTCGCTTGCCGAAGGCAACATCGAGCTTTTCAGAGAAGCGGGTGTCAAGAAAATAGTCACGACTTCGCCTCACTGCTACCATACCTTCAAGAATGAGTATCCGGAATTCGGCGCCGAGTTCGAGGTACTTCATTACACCCAGTACCTCGCCGAACTTATCAAAGAAGGCAGACTTCAATTGACAAAGGAACTCAACACGAAAGTTACCTATCATGATTCCTGCTACCTGGGACGCCATAACAAAATCTATGATGAGCCGAGGGAAATCCTGAAGGCTATTCCCGGCCTGGAACTGGTGGAAATGTACAATAACCGCGAGGAGAGCCTGTGCTGCGGCGGAGGCGGGGGTCGGGTCTGGGCAGAAACGAAAAAGGGAGAACGTTTTTCGGACATCCGGGTCGAACAGGCGCTGAAAGAAGAAGCAAAAATCCTGGCCATTGCCTGTCCCTATTGCATGGCAATGCTCCAGGACAGCGTATCATCGAATAATAAGGGCGAAGAGATTGCAGTCAAGGACATTGCCGAACTGGTGCTCGAAGCTCTCTAGAAACACAACCAACCGCTTTACAACGAGGGACCGGCGAACAGGGCCGGTCCTGTTTTATTCTCCGGGGAACGTACTTTCACCTTACCTGACATAACATTATTTACCCGATTGTTTTGACAGGTTTTCCCGTACTCATTTACTATTAGTTAATGAACTACTCATCTTTCTTTCACCGGTTCCTGTCGTTATGCGGTATCATTGCTCCACTGTTTATGATTGCCATTATTCTAATCGCCGGAGCCGGTACGCCAGGATACAGCCACATTAATAACACCGTAAGCAAGCTGGCTGAGCAGGGAGCTGCTCACCCCGGGACTATGATTACCGGGTTTATCGTTTACGGGGCGCTGGTTCTCGGATTTTCCCTGGAGCTTTTCTTTCATCTCCGCCACGGAATCAAGGCATATCTCACGTTTATCATGATGGCGATATACGCTATCAGCATGATTCTGGCAGGAATTTTCCAGGATATACCGGGCGGTAAAGATGTACCCCTGAACTTCGAGGGAACGGTCCACAACGCAGCAATCATTGTTTCCTGCATCTCGTTTCTGATTGGAATGTGGGCTTTTGCCGGAAGCGTGTATAAGAAGCCGACGTGGTTCGGCTTCACCTGGTTTACCCTGGGAGCGTCTTTTGTCGGACTGATACTTTCGATTATCTTCGCCGTGCAGTCGAGTTTCCCGGCTCCAGGACTGTTTCAGCGGCTGTTCTACCTGGTTCTCCTGATTTGGATAGAAATAATCTCACTATGGCTGTTCAGATTATCTTATAAAAAACATTAACCAGGAAAAATCCGGATATCGGCATAATCAATCGAAAAATGAATGGCATCGCCGGTATTGAACAAATTCGATGCTACCGGTACCTGGGCGGTGATAGCATGTTGAGATGAACCATCGATCGTTTTTATCTCATAACGAATATTCGAACCGAAGTAGTGCCTGTTGGTTATCACGCCATCGAAGCCTGCTGTCTCGACGCCGGAAACCCTGATTCTTTCCGGGCGGACTGCACAGGTGATTTTCCCTGATATACCGGTATTCGTATCAACAGAATAGCTTCGTCCAAGAAATTCCAGTGTGTCTCCCGTTATTTCGCCTGGAATAAAGTTAATATTACCCACGAAAGAGGCAACGAATTTTGTTGCCGGTTTTTCATAAATTTCCTCAGGAGTGCCAATCTGTTCAATATCACCGTTATTCATGACGACTATTCTGTCGGCAATACACATTGCTTCTTCCTGATCGTGAGTAACATAGACCGTGGTTATCCTGAGAGCCTTTTGAATTCGTCTGATTTCATCCCGCATATCAGCCCTCAATTTAGCATCGAGATTCGAAAGCGGTTCATCGAGAAGCAAAGCACGGGGTTCGATAACGAGCGCCCTTGCCAGGGCAACCCTCTGCTGCTGTCCCCCTGACAATTCATATACTCTTCTGTTGCCATAACCTTCGAGTCGGACCAGTGCAAGCGACTGACGTACTTTTTCCCGAATTTCTACTTTTGTGTAATGTCGTCTTCGAAGACCGTAGGCAATATTGTCGAATACATTCATTTGAGGGAAAAGAGCGTAATTCTGAAATACCATGCCGAGATTTCTTTTTTGTGGAGCAAGGCCGGTGATATCTTCATTACCGATAGAGACCGAACCGGAATCACTTTCCAGTAATCCATTCATAATTTTTAAAGCCGTCGTTTTACCGCAACCGGAAGGACCGAGAAGGCAAAGCATCTCAGCTTGTCGTATCGATAAGGACAAATTTTTCAGCACTGTGACGCTGCCAAACTTTTTGACGATATCCTTCAGTTCTATCCCTGAATTGCCGGTGTACGCCCGATTGACCGACTGAACCATTTTACGGCTTCCTCCCTTTGATTAATAAGGTAGATGCCCACCATGCCAATCGCAGACAGCAGTAACATAATAACCGATAGAGCTGCCGCGAAGCCTATTTCACCCTTGTAAACAGCGATAAAAACATCGATTGAAAGCAGTTTCGTTCCGGGCGTGATTACGAAAATTATCGCTCCGACAGTCTGTATCGTGATGACGAATGCATATAAAGAACTGACGAGGAGAGCGTTCCTTGCTCCCGGCAGTATCACTTTGAAAAAGGTTGTCAAACGATTGGCGCCCAGGCTGCGTGAAGCATCCTCTATAGAACGGTCCTGTTGTGAGAGAACCGATACTCCGCTTCTCAATCCGAGAGGCAGTTGACGGATAACCGTCAGAGCGAGAACGATGAACCATGTACCCGTCAATAATAACGGCGGCTGATTGAATGCCATGACATACCCTACACCGAACAGGGTACCGGGAATAGCATGGGGCAGGGTTGTAATGAGGTCGAGAAGGCTTCTGCCGCGAAATTCAAGGCGAGTGACAAGGTAAGCGATGGTAATACCGGCAAGGCTCATGACAACAGCGGTAATTGTTGCAAAACCCAGCGAGTTCAGGATACTGTTCCAGCCACGTACCGGTAATCTCTGGAAATATTCAAACGTAAAACCATAGTTAGCTCCGAGATGTTTTGTAAACGCGGCGAGGAGTACGCCGGCAAGCTGAGAGAAAATATAGAGAGTAAACAAAAGACAAACAGTCCACATTATATAGAGAACAGGTTTCGGAAGGTTAAGAGGTTTTCGCGGTTGCCCGCTCGACTGGGTTCGAATCCTGTTTTCCTGCGATTGAACCCTGGAATAGAAGAAAAAAACAATCAGGCAAATAATAAGGAGCAGTACATTTAACGTGGAAGCCATTTCAAGATTATAGTTTCCGACGAGTTGGCTGTATGATGCCGATGCAAGCGTACTGAATCTGCCTCCCACAATAAGAGGTGTCCCAAAATCTGACATCGAACCCATGAAAACCAGGAGCATGGCGCCGATTATCCCTATGCGGGAAAGTGGCAGCGTAACAGTCGTCAGTACCTTCCATTCGCTGGCACCGAGATTTCTGGCGGCATCTTCGAGCTGACTGTCGATGGTCGTCAATACCGCAGAAATAAGAAGAAAGGTGGTGACGACCGAATCAAGAGACTGAACTAAAAATACGCTTTTCCATGAGTAGATATCGGGTGAAAATCCGAATAACTGGTAGGTGAGCAAACCGTTTCGACCGAATAAAAAGATGAAAGAAAGTGTCGCCACGAACCCCGGAATGATTATCGGGAGGATAGCGGCTACAGCGAACGTTTTCCTCAAAGGCAGTACGGTTTTAAACACGACCAGAGCGAGGATAAGGCCGATTATCGTCGAAGTAACGGAGACCCCGGACGCTACCAGAACGCTCTGCCAGACGGTATTGGAAAAGCGGGGCTGGGTAAAAAGCTGAATGAAATTTTCCAGCCCCGCTTCTCCGTCTCTAAAGAAACTTTTAACTAAAACCGTAATAGCCGGGTACATTACCATCAACAGCATTATTGCGAATACTGTCAGAGGCAACCAGTATTTACGTGCTACCTTAAGAACTTTTTTCACTTACTATCTGTCGATGCAGTCAATGATAACGATAGTGATTTCGTTTATTGATACTGGGGATACCGGGCAGTAAATTCTTCGAGAACGCGGGTTCTCTCATTACCCCATTTAAGAACATCATAGGGTATCAGGTTTAACTCACTGAGACTGGGAACGCCTTCAATTGGCGTAACAGCCGTAACGGGTACTCTCGGGCTGGCTTCCATCAGTACGAACTGCCCCCGGTCTGAAAGGCACCAGTCAACAAACCGTCTGGCATTGTTGGGATGTTTTGCACCGGTAACGATTGCCACCGGTGAAGGCCAAGCCAGAACGCCGTCTGACGGAAAGACGCATGCCAGGTTAGCATCCGGATTTTCTCTGGGAGTATTGTGAGGGTCGGGAGCGATTCCGATAGCAAATTCACCTTGTGTTGCTTTCGTTACAGGACCGGAACCACTCTGTTCGAGGTACGGTATATTAGCATACATTCTGTCGAGGAACTCCCAGCCGGCTTCCTCACCGAGCGACTGGAGTAAACCAGAGACCGTTGTGTAGGCAGTTCCGGACTTTGTCGGATTAGAGGCGATTAACTCATTTTTGTATTTCGGGTCAGCCAGGTCTGCCCATGATTCCGGTATTTCGATACCTTTCGATGCAAGACGATTCTTGTTTACAACAAGGCCGACGACAACAAGCGAAACTCCGGTCCAGTAACCCTCAGCATCTTTAAATGCACTATCAACCTTGGATGCGTCAGGGGATTGATAGGACTGAATGATTCCTTCATCTTTCGCCTGAATAAAAGCATCCGAGCCTCCGCCAAACCACACGTCCGTTTGCGGATTGGCAGACTCCGCCCGCAGTCGGGTAATGACTTCTCCGGACGACATGGTAATCAACTCGACCTTTATGCCGGTATCTTTTTCGAATTCAGCAGCAATTTTCTCAGGATTGCCGTAGGCGACATACATACTGAGGATTTTTTCTTCCTCTTTCAGCTCTTCGGTTCCGGTCCCGCAGGCAACCAGCGGTATGGTGGTAAAGACAACAACAGTTGCCAGGAGAAGGAACAACCACTTGATTTTCTTCATAGTATTCCTTTCTTACTATTTTTTTCCTTTATTGTTAATATAGTCAAGTAAAAGCCTGCGAGTATTCAGCGCTTCTCTGTAATCGTCCAGTTCGATGGTCCACCATTCGCACCGTGATTCCAACAACCGGTCGACGAACGCGCCGTGCAGTTCCATGTTTTCAATCGGATAATGCCGGTCCGTCTCCTTGCCGTACATGTGGACTTCGTTTAATCTATCCTTAAACATGTCGATGAAATCAACCGTTTTCATTTCTCCGTTTTTCACCATTTCGCATTCGACTGCGTGACCGATATCTAAAGTAATCATAGCTCCGGATTCAACAGCCCATCTTAAAATATTGTGCGGGTTACTGCTGGGACCACGCCGAAGGTTTTCTAGGTTAACGACAATGTTCTTACTATCAGCGTAATTAACCAGTTTTACTAAATTTTTCAGGGCGATATCAGCATCGAAGGGCACTTTTTGCGAAAGGTTGAGATGTACCCCCACGACGGGTTCTCCCAGTCCTTTCATCTCATCGATAACCCGTGTGTGTACTATATACGCCTTATCCGCTTCAGCAGGGTCGCTGTTTCCTAATTCACATAACGGGAAACGACAATGAAATCGGACGGGTACGCCGGCATGTATAAACGGAGTGACATGACCGCGTATCAACTCGGGTTGAAAAGGGTCAGGTGTGTATTCAATGGCAAAGGCATTGTCCCTTGCCCAGTAAAATCTGTCCGGATATTCAGAGGCCTGCATCGAAAGAGCAAGTGTCAGTTTCCGGGGTTCGCCTGATTGTTGGAAAAGAGGCGGCAAGGTCAAACGGCCATTCGACGGCTTCAACATACTCAAAAGGAAGTTCTCCAGCGACTATTTTCCGAATGTATAAGTCTTATTGTTAGAGTAGATTAGTATTAATTATACTATAAGTAACGTAGCAAGGTAAAGAAGGGAACAGCTTATCGATTAGAGTGGGGACTTGTTGAACAATCCAAAAAATTGAGAGAGTGAATTACGAATCGAACTGTACCAGAACCAGAGCGTCACATGGCCGGTGGGATACCACTTGATGTCCGGCTTTCCGATTGCCTGCCAGAGGTCGGTGGCAGCTTCGACCGGTATGTACTTATCGTACTTGGCGTTTATCATCATGACCGGTCGGTCTTTCAGACTGGGGGCAAAAGTCAGAGGGTCGGTCACGAAACTGATATGCTTTGCCGGAACATTCTCGAACCCGTAGCGGTCCACCTGTTCGAGATACATCCGGTAATCCGACATAATCTGAGCGTGTTCGGTTTCCGTTCGGGTGTATCGTTTCCGGTACTGGCCTTCCTTGTTCATCATGGTAAGTTTGTTGGCGTTTCCACCGGTAACGATAAAAACCCCGGCTTTTATCCGTTCGTCCAGCCCCATGGTAATGGCTGAGACAAACCCGCCGAAACTGATACCGGAGATAAAGAATTTTCGACTGTCTATTTCCGGCCGGGTTTCTGCCCAGTCAAGTATCTGCCTGATATCGACGACCGAAACCCGGTAAACATTGAACCATTCTTCAGGAGAGAGGTACGGCATGCTTTCCTTGAGCTCGGTGGGAAGCCGTCGCGAATGGATGGACAGATAGGGGAGAAAGCAGGCAATTTTCTGATTGACAAAATTGCCTGCCATAATGCGCCAGGGCAGTACCGAAAAATCTCCCATGCCGTGAACCAGAACAGCCAGAGGAACTGGGTTCTCGGTTACCGGAACATAATAGTCGCCGATAACCGTACTGTTTCTGCTGTACCCGGTATCGACAGCACTTTGAAAACTTACCTCGTATACCCGGTATGATGCTGTCTGTTTCTTTAGTCGTTCCGTAACACCCGCAAGGGTATTGTTATACTTGAAAGGATTCAATAACCATCACCTGGAAGTTATCTCCCATTATACTACCATATTCCGAGCGCGGTTGTTACAGTTACCGGCGGGTTGAAGGTTACAATCGTTGCAGTACGTCCAGCCGGTAAAAGGCTTCTCCCCATTCGCCGTTGATGGTTTTTCCAGTGTTCTTCATACCTTCTTTCAGAAACGTAAGGAAATCCGGGTTACTGCCGTTCGGGCCAATCTGGCTCTGGTGAAACTCTACGGCTTTCAGTTTGATATCGATAGTCGAGGTGATGTCGCTGACGTAATTCGGTTCACCGCTCGCCCAGATATAGAGTTCTTTCGCCCGGTGTAATTCAAGGCCTTCGCTCATCAGGTCGCGGTAGAAATTCGGCGCCTGTGCCAGCGGCCAGACAACATCGAGTACCGCCCGGCCGAGTACCCGATGGTCGGGGCTGGAGAAATATTTCGGGTGTTCGGCGTCACATGTCATTACCACTTCCGGCTTGTACTTCAGGAACAGCCGCAGCAACTCTTTTTTCAAGCCGGACGCCTTTTCCAGCTCCAGGTCGGGATGACCGAGGAAAATTACTTCTTTTACCCCAAGAAAGGCAGCCGCATCCCTCTGTTCTTTTTCCCTGATTGCCGCCAGTTTATCAGCCGTCAGGTTCATGTCGCTCGAGGCTTTATCGCCGTTGGTGGCGATAACGTAGACGACGTTCTTCCCTTCCCTGACCCAGCGCGCGACCGTGCCTCCGACACCAAATTCAGCGTCGGCGGGATGAGGAGAAATTATCATGGCATACACAGATTCATTGCTCATAACCGTACCTCCTTTTTTCGTTACCAGCTATTGTAATACATCCTTATCATTATTCCTACTATTTTGTGTTAAAGAAAAGTAAATAAGTATTGACATTATCACGTCAAATGCTATACACTTCATACTTACTTACGGCTGTTGAGCCAAAGTGTCAGTTTTAGACCTTTCGTACTACCCGGTCTTATTTAACTGCACAACAACCTGAATATTTTCCCGAAAATCATACTTCTTCCTCCGCCGGAGGCAATAATATGATAATGAAAGGGGTACCGGACGTATAAGAGAGCTATACGGTTTATGGTGCCCTTTTTTTTATATTCACGATAAGGAGATAATAACTGAATAGCCGGCTGGTCCTGTCGGGGGAAACCAGGGTGCTGAGTGTCGGCAGCTCACTTCAGCTTAATTACTAGCCACACCCCTCCCGTGTCCGGAGCCCTGGGGGTAATCGGGC
>CAZOGR010000049.1:0-9839 GCA_964579355.1 uncultured Dehalococcoidales bacterium
GTGCTGGTGATTACTACTATAAATTCGCTGCCGTCTTTTCTGATGAACCGGCCTTCCTGGTCCCTGGTTCCCCGGTTCATATTGACATAAAATTCATCAACAGCCTGCTGTGTCATGTCATCCGGCCAGTACGGGTAGGGCGGTTTTTTACCGATGAGTTCTTTCTCCGAAAAGCCTGTCAGTTCTTCGAGTGCTGGATTAACATAACGTATTGAAAAATCAGGATTGATGACGTTAATCGGATATGCCGAAGCCTCCAGAATGCTGGCATTGAATGCTTCGCTTTCCTGTAATGCCTGTTGGGATAGTGTCCATTCGGTGATATCCCGGCACACTCCGATTGCCTCCGAAGGGTTGCCGTTACTGTCGTAAATAGGCCGGACGCTGACCTCGACCGGTATAATTCGTCCGTCTTTGTGAATCACGTCGAGCTGGTCTATCAGGTGGTCAACCTTTTTTGCCAGCATCGTTTCAATCGATTGCCGGTGTTTCCGGTAGGACTCGGGTGTCAGTATATCGGGGACTCGAATATTTGCCTTTTCTTCCGGCTGATAACCCAGAATCGATGTCACGGAAGGGCTTGCATAGGTGAATGTCTCGTCGAATAAATTGAACCGGTAGATGACATCGACCGTATTTTCAGCCAGCATCTGGTATTGTGCTTGTACCTGTTTCAATTCAGTAATGTTACGGGCAATTCCGACCGCTCCGGTTGTGACGCCGTTTTCATCATGTAACGGCGAGAATGTTGTCTGATACCAGTTGATGCCGGATTCTTCCTGAAGAGGCCATTCATACGTTCCGGATTCTCCGGAAAAGGCTTTTTCAACCGCTTTCCGGTGTACCGGATAATCGGTTCCCGATAGCTCCCGGAGAGTTTTACCGATTACATACTCAGGAGGCGTGCCGGTGTGCCAGCGTCCGTACACACCGGTGACGCGCATTTCTTTATCCACGGTGAAAACGGTCTCGCCCATGGAGTTCATCATCAGACGAAAACGGTTTTCCGACATCTTCTTTTCCGAGATGTCGCGGATAATCAGTAGCGCTCTCATCTGGCCTTCGAACGGGAAAAGCCGTACTGAAATCTCCGCGGGGAATTTTGAACCGTTTCCTCTGACCAGGGTCAGTTCAACCGTCTCTTCACCCAACTGAGTCCGGTAGGAATAATACTCTTTCAAACGAATATCATCAGGGTCGACCAGTCCGTCTCGCCCGATTGTACAGATTTCTTCTTCGGAACGGCCGAAAAGCCGGCAGGCGGCAGGATTAGCCGCCAGGGTAGTCCCGTCAGGCATCGCGAAAAGCATCGCTTCGGGAGAGTTGTCCAGAAGAAAACGGCTGAATGTACTCCGGTTCGATTCTTCTCTGTCGCTGAAACTGGTTTGCTTCATCCTGACCTCCCCCTTCAACAAATGCCCGCCAGTTCTGTAACCAATCTTCAGGTTATAGACCGGTAACCTGTGAAAAACGGAGTACCCTTCTTAAATTTACCTTTGTTACTATAATTTTACAAATATTTTTTTAAAATGGCAATTCGGTACGTATAGTATAGTTCAGAATCCGTGTTTCCTGCATGGTATACTGTCCCTGCTTTATAGTAAAATCAGTAAAATTAACGGAGGAACCGAATGGAAGAAATTATTGCCGAAGGAAAGACGGCAAAACAGCTCAGGAAAGAAAAAGAAGACCGTATTCATAAAACCATTGCCATGGAGATTCCCGACCGGGTTCCCATTATCTGCGGGATGGGGTATTTTCCGGGGAAGTATTGCCATGTTCCCTCTTCGGCCGCCTATTACGACCATGATGCCTGGTACAATGCCTATAAAAAGACGGTTATCGATTATCAGGCCGACCTTGTATTCCCGCAGGGACCTCAGCCGGGCAAAGCCATGGAAATACTGGAACTCAAGACCTCGAAGTGGCCGGGGTATGGCGTCGATGAATGGAAAGGCCATCAGGCAATCGAAATCGATGCCATGTCGGCCGGCGAGTGGAACGAATACCTCAGAGACCCGGGGACATTTTTATTAAGGAAATTCATGCCCCGCGTCAGCGATAAACTCGCCGGCCTCGGCAAGCTGCCCGACCTGTTCGACCTGAGGGGTGGCGGCGGCGCTCAGATGCTGGGAATGGCCCTGGCCAACCCGGATGTCGAAAAAGCCTTCGATACCCTCAAAGCCTACGGCAAAGAAGCCATGAAATTCGGCGAGACCATGATGAAGTTCAACCGGATGCTCGAAGAAACCGGTAACCCCCTCTATTTCCAGGGAGCTGCCATGCCTCCCTTCGATATCGTTTCTAACCAGTTGCGGGGCATGCAGGGAACGATGGTTGATATGTACCGCAACGGTGACAAACTCCTCGAAGCCTGCGAGCAGATAACGGAACGGGCCGTCGCCCAGCCGTTGCCTCCTCCCAGCGAGAACGGCTATATCAGGCTCTTCATGACCAACACCCGTGGTTCCGATAACTTCATCTCGAACCAGTTATTCGAAAAATATTACTGGCCGACCGCGAAAAGGGTCATCATGTCGAGAATCGAACTCGGCGGTACCATGTGCATCTTCTTCGAGGGCGATTTCACGAAAAAACTCGAATACCTGCTCGAACTCCCGAAGGGAAAGATAATCGTTCGGCTCGACTCCACCGATATTCACAAAGCGAAAGCAATTCTCGGTGGGCATCACTGTATCCAGGGGAACGTTCCTTCGACCGTCCTCCAGGCCGGAACGGTCGATGATGTCAAAGCCTGCTGCAAGATGCTCATCGACGACATCGGTAAAGATGGCGGCTTCATTCTCTCACCGCGGAGTTCGACCGATGAAGTCAAACCGGAAAACCTGAAAGCAATGCTTGATTTCACCCACGAGTACGGCGTGTACCGGTAAACCTGAGAATCATGGAAAAAGGCCGGGACTGAAAAACCGGCCTTTTTTATTGTCGTGGTGATTTATAATGTAAAAGAGGTGTAAGCAATTGACGGTCAACCTGATTCTCGGCATCACCATGGGGTTCGCGGCAGCGGTTCAGCCGGGAGCAACCCAGACTTTCATCATCTCGCGGGCGTTGATAAACGGCTGGAAACAATCGCTGCCGCTGGCAACGATTTACCTGGTCAGTGATATACCGATAGTTTCCGTCGTACTTCTGTTGCTGAACATCGTACCCGAATGGGCAGTCACGGTGTTACGCCTCGCCGGCGGGCTTTTTCTCCTCTACCTTGCCTGGGGAGCGGTAAAAACATTCAGACGATTCGATGAACGGCAATCTGTTTCACAATCGGCTGTGAAAAATTACTCCAAAGCAGTCGTCATCAACCTGCTCAATCCTAATCCTTACCTGCAATGGAGCCTGGTTATGGGACCGCTGGTGCTGGCAGCCTGGCAGCGAAGCCCGGCTGAAGGAATCGCCGTCGTCACCGGTTTTTACGCTACCATTATGCTGACGACCGCTGCGATTATTATCCTGTTCAGTGGTATCAGGAAGCTGGGAACGAAAATCAGCCGGATACTGACCGGCGTGTCGGCCGTCGCTCTTGCCGGGTTCGGTATCTATCAGATAATCCTCGGCAGTACCGACCTGCTGTCATGACCAGAATACCACAGGGCGAAGGGTACTTCCCTTCGCCCTCACGCAAGTCCCGGCACGGTAACCGGGAACGTTATTTTCGCCGCTGGTTACCGGCCTGGCCGCATTCCCCGGCCGGGCATCATCCCACCTTGAGAACCGATATACGTGACGATATTTGAAATGGTGAATTCTGTTACCAGTGTACGTTCCGCTCCTTCTCCGGTGAACAGGCGGTACGTTTCACCTTTCCTCAGGTCCGGTGATGAAAAGACGACCGACTGGTAGTATTTCACCGGGGAACAAGTGAGAACTTCCATCCCGTCGGCGGTTTCGAGTCTGAGCGTCGTCCCGCCCGGCAGAATCGATGTGAAGTTTACTATCATCGAGTACTGGCTTGAAGACGTGCTCGGCGCCTGGGCCATACCGGCGCTGCCGGCTGCCAGCAGGAACCCGCCGGTAATTTTTAATTCACCCGTGTAATCGAGAGCTCCGTTGAAGTTTTCGGTAGGTCCGTCGACGATGACCGTTCCGCCGGTCATGAGAATCGAACCGTTGATATCGATGCCGTCCCCGGCGGCGTTCACATAAATATCTCCTCCGTGTAGGTACAGGTAACTGTCCGAAGATTCCCCGAACATGTTCTGCCCGGTCCTTCCGTCGACCGACGACCCGTCTGCTCCGCCGGCGCCGTTTATTCCGTCGTCGGAAGCGGTTATCCGAACCGTTCCCCCGCTGATGGTAATGACGTTGCTTTCGACTCCCTCGTATGATTTCGAGATGACGATATCGCTGCCGTTGATTGTCAGGCTGTCATCGGCGTGAATGCCGTCATCGCCTGAAGCCAGTTCGAAAGTGCCGCCGTTTATCGTCAGGCTGCCATTCGAATGGAGCGAATCATCGGAAGAATCGATACTGAATGTACCTCTGTCGATGGTAACGTTACCGCCGGCTTTGATTCCCTTGGCGCTGTCATTCGCATCGCTCGATGTCGTCGAGGAGCCTGATTTTCGGGTCCCCCAGAATCCCCAGGCGGTACCGGTGCTGCTGTTCTTACTGCCGCCGCCGGACCGGATGGTTATCGTCCCTCCGGTGATGGAGACGTTTGTTTCTGCTTGTATCCCGTCGGTTGCGGCGGTGATATCGATGGTTCCGCTCTCGATGACGATGAAACCTTTTTCGGATTCCTCGTCATTGGTCGACTGCATGCCGTCACCCCCTGCATCCAGGGTCAATTCAGCCTCTTTGACGATAATGGCATCCCTGCCTTTCAGACAATCGTTCACCGCCGTCACCTGAATGGTGCTGCCGGCAATCCTCAGGATATCCTTACTCTGGATACCGTTGTTGTATCGGGCGGTGACGGTGAGTGAGCCTTCCCCGTTGACGGTCAGGTCGCTCCGGCTGAAGACGGCCGCGTTCGGTTCATCCTCATCCTCTGTGTCGAAGACGTAGGTTTCACCGTCGGTGATATGGTTATCACTCCCTTCCGCCAGGGTAATAATTGCCTTGTCAGCCTTGTCGATGTATATCGGAGCGCCGTTCAGGCAGGTGATATCCGCCCCGTCGAGAATCAGCCTGACCGTACCGGTCTGCCGGGCGTTGACGATAATCTGACCGTTATTGAGCGTTCCACTGAGGATATAGGTGCCGCCCGTAATTATCGTGGCGACGGAGCCTTCCGTTATCACACCGTTGCCGTTGACCGATATCGAATCCCCCGTTAGTGACAGGCGGGTAACACCTGAGGAAGGAATACCGGTTTCGACATCGTCCTCACGCCATTCGAAAGAGGCGGAGCCGTACTCGCCCGTCACCGGTTCCGTTGCCTCTTCCTGCATAATATCACCCGAACAGGCACTCAGGGCTAATGACAGGATGAGTAAAACGGCCAACAGTAATTTCTTTATCATTTTAATTCCGTTCCTGATATTGTAATATTCTTAACTGATAAAAATTTCAACTTTTGCGCTGCCGGAAAGCCGGTTGATTTCACTGGTAAACGACGTCCAGTCGAACCCTGCTTTTTTCTGGTACTGGTACTGAAGGCTGACCCGGTCTTCCATCGTCGACATCGTGTCGAGGCTCAGCCCCCGTAACTGTTCGCTGAGATACGCTGACAGTGTTTTCTCCACGCCCGGAAAAGATGCTTTGTCGACCGATATCAGCAGGTGCCCTCGGCCGGCCGTCGATGCCTTGCTGCTGATGAGCCGCTGCCCGCCCAGGACGGCGAATATTATGAGCAGAAATACCAATGTCGGCATGATGTTACCGGTTGCCGTTCCGATTGCCGCGGCTATGAGGAGGAGCAGGAACCCGATTTCCGCCGGGTCTTTTATCGGCGTCCTGAAACGGACGAAGGAAAGAGCCCCCATTAATCCCAGCCCCAGGGGTATCGATGTCTGGATAATGAGGAAAATCATGGCAATTGCCGGGCCACCGATAAGGAAAGTCCGGTTAACGCCGGCACCGATATTTCTCGAACCGTAAAAAACCTGGTACATCAGGTAGACAGCCGCCGACGCAACCAGGGCAAAGAGAACCCGGATTATCGACTCCCAGATTCCGAGAGGCGAGTTTACTAATGAGGTCAGTTCTTCAAGCATGACAGTACTCCTTAAATCACGTGTTTTGTTCTTTTACCGGATAACGAATCCGGAAGGCGAAAGACGCCCGATTGAACCGGGACGGTCGTTATGGGCATCGAGACTAGCCGAATACTTGGAAAACCTGGTCCATTCGGTTTCCAGGACGGTGATACCCATCAGGGAAGGGGGCAGTTCAAGACTTTTTCCTTTTATTTCGAGAACTGCCCCCGGCAGCTCGAGATGTTTTTCGAAACCCCACGGACAAGGGCGGACCATTGTCGACCTGATACGGCAGTCGAGGGAAACGTGCTGGCCGGCAGCGATATCGGTAAACCGGTAGCGCCAGTACGAAATCAGGATAACCGGGACCAGTATCCCTGAAGGGAAGTACCCGAAACCGGCCAGACTGTCAATCAGTGCTTCCCGGTTGATAATACCTTCGGAAAGATGACATAACTCTAGTTTTTCTGCCGGTACGGTCATTTTCCGCCGCTTCTTGGTACCGGCAAAACCGTTCCTCGATTTCCATTCGATGAAGACCGTTTTTTCGGGGTCGGAATCGATACCGTTTCCGTACCAGCGTATCCTGACCTTATCTTTCCGGAAATCACCGGATGACGATATCTCGTGTTGTTCGAGGTCCGGCGTATCGAAATAGAGGCTGTTAATCTGCTCCGAAAAATAAGCGGTGTCTCTCGCGCAGAGCTGGTTCAGCAGGCCGAAGGCGAAACCGGTTTTTTCCGGGCGAATGTAAAATTTCCTTTCGAGCCGTTCGGAAAGTTCGTTCCTGCTTTCATTTACGAGTGCGTACGATACAACTGCGCTCATGTCCGAATACTCCGTTTTCTCACGTCGATACCGTGTTCTTTGTTCATATTCTGAACTGTAATTATTAAACAATTGTGAAGAAGAATCAATGACCGGTAACCTGTGGTTTTTGCACCCGGAAAAGGGTATAATAGAAACGAATTATATGAAAAATATTGGCGACATCGATACCTTTGCGAAAAAAATCGGTTTTTCTATATGTACGAAATTTGACCCGAAACTGCTTGTTCCTGAAGAAAGAATCAGGGAATACTGCCTGGAAAACAAGTGCGGCAACTGCGGGAAAAACTACACCTGCCCGCCGGATGCCGGAACGCTCGAAGAATTGAAAATCAGGCTCGGTTCGTATTCGGAAGCGTACCTGCTTCAGTATTCGGAAAAAATGGATGTCAGTTTAAAAAATCTGAGAAAAGTCACTAAATCAAAAAATACCTTTCATAAAAAAGTATTGAAGATGGAGCAGTTCCTTCGTGATACCGGTATCGAAAATGTCTGGGGACTGATTGGCGGAAACTGCGGCATCTGTAAACACTGCGGAAAGATTTCGGGGATGCCGTGCCGTCATCCTGATGAAGCCCGTATCTCGCTGGAGTCAGCCGGAATCGATGTCGGAAAACTCCTGGAAAGCCTCGGGCTGAAACTCGAATTTCAGCCCGATAAAATCACCTGGACGGGATGCGTCCTGTATTCTCTCTAACGTTCTTCAGTTCGCCTTCTTTGCCTCTTTCCTCACCTGCCGTTTCAGCCTGAGGGTATCGTACCAGACGATTATCCCCGGCATCACGGTAATGGTTATCACCAGACAGAGCAGTACCCCGATAAGAGTAACGATGCCGAAATCGCGAATCATCACGAAATCCGAAGCTATCAGCACGCCGAACCCGCCGAGTGTCGTCACCGCCGTGGCGATGATTGCCCGCCCGATACGGGAAATAGCCGTCACCATCGCTTCCTCAGGCGCCAGTCCCCGTCTTTTTTCTTCTTCGTAACGTCCGGTCAGCAGTATCATGAACTCGGTACAGATGCCGATAACGAGCACTCCCAGAATAGCCGTCAGCGGGTTGATGGGTATGCCCGTCAGGTACATGTCGAGCGACGACCAGGCGATAACCACACCGACCGGTATCACCGAAAAGAGGGTCCGGTCAAGCCGGCGGTAAACCGCCAGTAGAATCAGGAAGATAGCTCCCAGGCAGATGACATTCATCGTCATCCGGGAATTGACTACCGAGTCCATGATTTTCGCCCCGGTCACCATGCTGCCGACCGGCGATACGGTTATCCCCGCCGGTGGTTCAGCCCGTTCGGTGATTTCCGCAATCAGGGCATGCACCTCTTCGAGGGTGATATAGCTAATCGTAAAGGAGATACTGGCAGCGGTTCTGTCGGCTGAGATGACCCGGTCCCGGAAAACTTCGGGAGTCGAGGAGAGAATAGTCTCAATATTCGGCTGTGATGGGATAATCCCTCCGGCTGCCTGGCTGATGATAGTCGCCGGACTGTTGACCGAGAGGATTTCCGGGTGAGAATCGACTATTTCGTTCTCGAAGTCATTCATCCATGACAGCTTCTCGGCGGAATCGAGTTCGTCTCCTTCAATCATCAGGGTAATGCTCCCGCCGACTCCCAGGATATCCCGTAAATCTCTCAGTTCCTGGAGAGCCGGGCTGTCCTGCTGCATCAGTTGCTCGTAATCGGTATTCACCGGCAGCAGATGGTCGACCCATCCTCCTCCGGCAGCGAATAACACCGAGATAACGAATATCCAGGCCGTATGTTTGATTGCCAGACGTCCCAGCCCGGTCAGTACCCGGTTAATCCGCCGGCTTTCCCGGGCGGCCGTTCGGGTGAGTTTCTCAACCGGGGTGTTCCTGTCAGCCAGGACAATAATGCTGTGGAGCAGGAAGAGGCCGACCAGGTAACTGATGACGATACCGATGGCCAGCACTAACCCGAAATCCCGAATCATTGGAATTTCTGAAATGTACAGGGTGATGAAGCCGATTATCGTCGCCATCAGGGCGATGCCTACCAGCGGCACCATGTTCGAAAGTGCTGTCACAACCGCTTCATCGACCTTTCGGCTCCGTATGAGCTCTTCCTGGTAACGGTTCTGGAACTGAATCGAGAAATCTATACCGAGGCCGATAAGAATCGGCAGCACGGCCATCGAGGTCATCGTCAGGGGAATGGACAGATACCCCATCAGGCCGAACGTCCAGAGAGCGCTGATGCCGACCATCACCAGGGGAAGGAGCCGCCACCGGACACGGAACAGGAGGTAGAGAATGATTATCATTGCCAGCACCGAAAGGCCGAGCAGGATTTTCAGGTTGTCAGCCAGACCGGCAGCGATGGAGTCGATGATTTCCGGGTAGGAAACCACCGAAGTCTCGATTCCCGAAAACCCGCTCTCCGCCAGGATTGCTTCGATGGTTCGGGTGGCTTCCAGCTTTTCGGCATCGCTCATGTTACCATCCGGAATAATCGAGACGATGGCATGGTTGTTGTCCGGTACGAACCGCGCAATGTCGGAGTTGAGGGTGCCGGTGTCATCGTAGAGAACCGACCTTACGAAAACCGGATTTTCGAGGGAAAGTTCGCCGATTTGAGCGAACGCCTCAAGTTGCGGTTGAAGGCGGTCCAGTACTTCAGCTTTCGCCTGTTCGGCAGCCATCTCCTGCTGAACTTCATCGTAACCGGCGGCTGCAGCCAGCGCCCTGGCTTCTTCGGCAGCCTGCTCCTGGAGAAGAAGTATCTGCTGCTGGAATGCGAGGACTGACTGCTCGGCTTTCTCGACGGCGATGTTCAGGATTGTCAGGGAACTTTGTATTGCCCGGTAACGGGTAT
>CAZOGR010000050.1:0-9699 GCA_964579355.1 uncultured Dehalococcoidales bacterium
CCCTGCTGTTCCGGGTCTCGGATGACCGTTCCCCGGATTTCAATTTCTCCGGCATCGTTGTAAAAACGCAGGCTGGTCTCATCGTCCGGAGGCAGGGCGGCAGTATATCGCCAGGCTCCGGTGATGAGGGCAAGCAAGCAGAAGCCAACCATGAGCAGTACCTTGCGGTTTTTTTTCAGGAAGGGGATTGCCAGGAGAGGAAGCAAAGCGGCGAAAGAGAAGTAAACAGGAACGGCGACGAACGAACCGAGTAGAACTCCGGCTGTCCAGGCGGTACCGAGGCACAACAGAATCACGTGTTTCCGGTTTCCTTTCTAATGCCGGTCTGTGACCGTAATATACGGTTCGATAGCGGCGAACAGGGTATCGCCGATTCCTTCCACCCTTATTAACTCATGGGTAGACATGAAAGGCCCGTTTTCGCAACGGTACTCGATAATACGCGAAGCCAGTGTGTCACCGATACCGGGAAGAGCTTTCAGCAGCCAGAGCCCAGCCCGGTTGATATCGATTTTCTGAGGCTGTTCTCCAGCATCGGAAAAGTCGAGGAAGAGGAAAGACTTGACGGCGCTGACGTTATCGGCGATACCTCCGGCGGCTTCGATAAGAGAAGCCAGACTGTCTTCGGAGCGACACGGGTAGCAGCCGGGCAGATTCACCGCTCCGCCGACGCAGACAGTTGATTCCCATTCGGAGCGATACTCGTTGGTGATGCAAATGTCCTGTGACGGAGTATAACGGACGGCGGCAACGACGGCTCCGGTGACAATAGCCCCGGAAAGGAAGGCAACGAGCGCGAATCTGGCTTTTTCGGACCGGTTCTCGGGCAAGGACAATCTCCCGTACAGGGCGAATCGCGTTAGGTACTATGTCCTGTATGAATCAGGATAAGTATAGCAGAATATCGGATATAGTCAATAGATGCAGAGAAAAATGCAGTTCGAACGGCGGTAAGAACAGGAAGATAACGCAATCAGTGCCCGGTGAGGGCTTCACGGAGCTGACCTTCCTGTTTGCGGGTGGTGGTGGCGATTATCCGGTCGCCGCTCTTGATGACCGTATTTTTAGTGGGAATGCGGTGCTTGATATTAGTTGCGTTGATGACGAGGACGAGCTTGCTTTCTTCGGGTATGTCCAGGTTGCGAATCGGCTGGCCGATGGATGCGGCGTTATCAGGTATCCTGATAACGACGATGACCTCGCCGCTTTCTTCGATATCCATGAGATGGGTAAGGGGGTGGGTGGGGAGTTCTTCCTGGATATATTCGAGGATGACGTTGGTGCCGCTGACGGTTACATCGACGCCGAGTTGCTTGAAAAGGGCTTCGTTGCCAGGATTTCTGATACGGGCGACAGTGCGGGGAATATTGAACTGTTGTTTAGCCATCTGACAGGACACGAGATTATCCGGATCCTCTCCGGTGACAGCGATAAACATATCGGCACGTTTGGTGCCGACCTGAATGAGGGTAGCCAGTTCGCATCCGTCCCCCTGGACGCAGATGCTGCCGAATTCGTTATTCAGGGTTTCGACAAGGGCGGCTTCTTTTTCAATGATAACGACCTCGTGACCTTCCTCGATGAGGGTTTTCGTGAGGTAGTAGCCGATTCTGCCGCCGCCGACTATTACTATGTACATATTCCGAACTAACTCTCCAGCATTTCTTTAATAAGGTTGGCGATGATGGTGGTGGGGCTGACTGTTTCAAGACCGAGCGAATTAAAGACCGCCCGACGGCCGGGGTCATATATCCGGCAGATGGTTCTCGGCACGTTATAGATATGTTTCGCAATCTGGCAGGCCATGATATTGCGGTTATCTCCCTGGGTGAGGGCGATGAAGACATCGGCTTTCTCTATACCGGCTTTTTTCAGGACGCCGTCATTGATGCCGTTGCCGAAAAGGGCTTTACCTTTGAATTCAGGTAAATCGAGTGAGAATTCAAGGCGTCTGAAGCTGTAGGAATCGTTATCGAGAATCGTTACCTCGTGGCCTTCTGCGTCGAGTGTCCGGGCGACCAGCGCTCCGACTCTTCCGCAGCCCATGATGATTACTTTCATCGATTACACCTTTTTTTCCGGTTCGACGGTCATGTACTGATGGTAGAGAATAACCCGGCAAGGGGCATTCTTGAGAACATATGGAACGACACTGCCGAGGTGGAATTCTCCGAAGCGGGTTTTATAATCCAACCCGATGAGTATCAAGTCGACATTCCGTTCCTTTGCCAAATCGACGATGGCAGGACCCGGTTCACGTGCCTGGAGTAAATCAGTCTCCATCGGATAACTTCGGCTCCTGGCGACGCTTTCGGCGAAATTCAGAATAGTTTCACCTTTCTGGACTTCCGTTTCGACCTCCGCATCGAGCGGCAGGGTGCGGTCGATAGGGATGACGTGAACCGCGTGCAGTTTAGCCTTTTCAGGTTTTGCCAGCATGCAGGCAAGCTTTACCGTTTCTTCGTCTACCGAGGCGCCGTTGACCGGTACCAGAATGCTTTCCAGTTTCATACTTATCCAAATCTACCGAATAAACAAAGGGTATTATAACCCCACTTTCCAAAAGATACAACTTTAGATTCGGAAAGTTATCGCCATTTCCAGAACGAGGGGACGAAGAGGAGCAGGATGGTGAAAACTTCGAGCCTGCCAATAAGCATGCAGAGTGTCAGGACGAATTTTCCCAGGGGATGAATAAAGGCGTAATTCGCCACCGGCCCGACAAGGTTGAGGCCGGGGCCGACGTTGCCGATACTGGCAAGGACGGATGAGAGGGAGGAGACGACATCGAGTCCGGTAGCGCTCATGACGATAAAGGCGAAAATAGTAATGCCGATATAAACAGTGCTCATGCCGATGATACTGGAGACGACGTCTTCGGACAGCACAGTTTTATCCATCTTGATGTGCATAACCGCCCGGGGATTGAAGGCATGAACAATGCACCGGTAAGCGTATTTGAAGAGGACGAGAATTCTGACAACTTTCAGAGCGCCGCCGGTCGAGCCTGCGGAGGCACCTATTAACATCAGTATCAGAAGGACCGTTTTTGCCAGAGGCGGCCAGAGATTAAAGTCGGTCGAGTTGAAGCCGGTAGTGGTCATGATGGAGATAGTCTGAAAGATACTGTGCCGGAGGGAACTGCCGAAGGAGAGA
The DNA here is from genome assembly GCA_964579355.1 of uncultured Dehalococcoidales bacterium. GTDB lineage: Bacteria > Chloroflexota > Dehalococcoidia > Dehalococcoidales > UBA2162 > MGML01. The sequence goes on from CAZOGR010000050.1 coordinate 3,157, forward strand.
TCCATATCGGCCATCAGGTTAATCATTATCAGAATGGAGGCTCCGACAATAAATATAATGTAGAAGCGGAATTCAGGGTTGGCGAGCAGCTGCTTTACCTGGCGTTTCCAGACCAGCAGGTAAAACAGGCCGAAATTGACGCCGGCGAGAACCATGAAAACGATGATAACGATTTCTATATAGAGGCTGTTATAAGCTTCGATGCTGAAATCGATTGGGGCGAATCCACCGGTTGGCATTGTTCCCATGGTGACGGCGAAGGCGTCGAAGGCGGGCATTCGTCCGATGAGAAGGAGGATGAATTCCAGTACCGATAAGCCGATGTAGATAATCCAGACCGATTTGGCGGTGTCCCGGATACGGGGAGTCAGTTTCTCGGTTTGCGGGCCGGGCATTTCACTATCGACAAGATGGGTCGCTCCGATACCGAGAATGGGAAACAGGGCGACGAAGAGAGTGATAATGCCCATGCCACCGAGCCACTGGGTAAGGCCGCGCCAGAGAAGGATGCCCTGTGGCTGGTTGCCGATGGTGGTCAGAGCGGTCGCGCCGGTGGTGGTGAATCCGGATACCGATTCGAACCAGGCATCCATGAAATTGTTGAAGGTTCCGGCGATGGCATAGGGTAAGGCTCCGAAAAACGAAACCATTATCCAGCTTACGGCGACGAGGAGAATTGCTTCCCGGTGGCTGAGGGTTCCTTGCGGCGCCCTGATTAACCGCCACAGGGACAGGCCGAGAATAATTGATATAAAGTAAGCAATCGCAAAGGCGGCGGCGCAGGGTTCACCTCGAAACAGGCTCCATGCCAGAGGCAGCATCATGAACAGGCCGAGAAAGGTGAGTACGAGGCCGAGGTAGCGAACAACGTTTTTAATTCTCATGACAGGTAAATCACTTAAACAGCTTTTCTACCGACGATGTCGCCGAGAGGGGTGAGATAATTATTACGTGGTCGCCGGGATAAATAATGTTGTTTCCCGGAGGAATAATGATTTTGTCCCCATGGACGATAGCAGCGGCGACAGCTCCTTTTGGAAGACTGGCTTCGATGAGGCTTCGCTGGGCGATTCCGGCGCTTTCGCTGACGGCGAATTCAATCGCCTGGATATCCTGGCCTCCTATAAAGGTAGCTGATATGGCTCCGCCGTGGAGAACGAAATGGGCAAGCCTGCCGGCGACGAGGAGGAGGGGAGAGATGGCGACATCGACGCCGATTGCCTCGGCGAGCGGGATATACCCGGGTTTACTGAGAACGATAAGGCTGCGGGTAACCCCGATATTTTTAGCGAGCAAGGCACAGAGGATATTGAGTTCGTCGCTTTCGGTGGTGGCGACGAAGGCATCCGCCGAGGGCACTCCCTGTTCGATAAGCAGGTCGCGGTCGGTAGCGTCACCCAGAATCACGGATGTCTTTTTCAGGGTAGCGGCGATTTCCTGGCAGCGGGCCTGGTCCTGTTCGATAATCATGACGGACACGGCCTGCTTTTCGAGGTTTTCAGCAATCAGAGCACCGGTTCTTCTGCCTCCGAATATCACAACGTTTTTCACCGGTGCCTGGGGTTTCATTATCTGGTTGCTGAGGGTCTGTATCGATTCCGTAGAAGCCACCAGGTAGATATGGTCGTCCTCGTGCAGGACTTCTTCCGGTCCGGGAATGAAGGTAGTGGCTTCGCGGGCGATGGCGACAATCAGGCAGGGCTCGGCAAATTTCAGCTTGCTAATCGGTTTACCGATAAAGGGTTTTTGTTCGACCCTGAATTCCGCGAGTTGCAGCCGGTTATCGGCAAAACTTGAAACAGGTGCCGTACAGGTGGTACAGAGGTTCTCGACAATTTCCTCGGCGACGGTTACCTCGGGGTTAATGATGATGTCAATACCGAGTGTCTTCGGCCTGACGATTTTTCTCGAGGCGGTAGGAGATTTGGCGGCGGTGACGAAATAGCCTGAATAGTCGAGGTTGCGGACCCGGCTGACGGTCATGGCTGCGCCCAGTTCCTTGGCAAGGAAGCAGATGAGCATGTTCGTTTCGTCGTTATTGGTGACGGCAAGAACCAGGTCGGCCCGTCCGACTTCCGCTTCCCGGAGAATTTTAGGAGTCGTGGCGTTACCGACGATGGTCTTGACATCCATCTGGCGGCGGATTGCTTCCACCGTTATGTCGGAAGGGTCGATAACCGTGACTTCATGTTTTCCTTCCGCCAGTACGGAGGCGAGGTGCATTCCGACTATTCCGGCGCCTGCTATTATTATATACACTTACATTCCGTTACTTATTGCCGGTATTTTTCACCAGTTTGCGGAGATTATCGACGAGTTGCAAGAAGAGAGGTCGTGATTTCCGTCGCCGTCTCAACACCTTATCGCCTGCGTGAGAGGTCGGTACCTGCTCGAACAGTTCCTTTTCCATGGCTTTCGGGCTTTTCTCCTTTGGCTCGTTATCAGACGTATTGGTTTTCATTCCTGTCAATATCGGCCGCGGTACGATTATAATTTAGTGCAATTTGAGGATTGTACTCTACAAAACGGTAACTGTCAAGGGCTTTCAGACCGGTTGTCAGGCATACCGGAGAGGCATTTCGAGGGAAAAAATTACCTGCCGGGAGCTGGACGCCGGTAACGATTGCTGTTAAGATGAGAAGAGTCGAAGAATGACAGTTGCTGCGTGCGGACTGTAGCGACAGTGCCCCTTAAAAAGAAACTTGTTAAAAATCCGAAAAAATATCCTTGACAACGGAATATGCCTATGCTATTCTTTTTGAGTAGCGGAGTTTCGACTTATGATGAAAGAAGTAACAAAGTAAGACGAACCGGTGGTTAACAGCCAGGCAAGCGGCTTGGTGTTAACACCAAGCCGCTAAAATTTTGTCCCGTACATTAACAATTGAATATAGGGCCAAATTGTCAAATCTAAAGCAGGTCAAGCGGGTTAAAGCACACGGTGGATGCCTTGGCATCAAGGGCCGAAGAAGGGCGTAGTACGGCTACGAAAAGCCTCGGTAAGCTGCCAAGCAAGCTAAACCGGGGGTTCCCGAATGGGGCAACCCGGTCCCGATTAATCGGGATCATCCCCAGCTGAACACATAGGCTGGGTGAAGGTAAGTGGGGGAAGTGAAACATCTCAGTACCCCGAGGAAAAGACATTATTCCCTGAGTAGTGGCGAACGAAAGGGGAAGAGCCCAAACCTCGTAAGCTAAACGGCTCTGGGCTTAAGCTTATGGGGTGTTGTAAGACAGGTAGCGCTGAACCAGAATAGGCGAAGGAGTTACAAACCGAACTCTAGTTGAAGGTTCCTGGAAGGGACAACCACAGACGGTGACAGTCCGGTAAACGAAAGAGGGAGGCTCCTTATCTGTTCTTGAGTACCACGGGACACGAGGAATCCTGTGGGAATCTACCCCGACCACGGGGTAAGGCTAAATACCCTTGATGACCGATAGTGAACTAGTACCGTGAGGGAAAGGTGAAAAGTACCCCGGGAGGGGAGTGAAATAGACCTGAAACCGTGTGCTGTCAAGCAGTCAGAGTCCCGACTTTGTCGGGATGATGGCGTGCCTATTGAAGAATGAGCCGACGAGTTAATCTACGTGGCTGGTTAAGCAATTTGAATTGCGCAGCCGAAGCGAAAGCGAGTCTGAATAGGGCGTTTATAGTCGCGTGGATTAGACCCGAAGCCGGGTGAGCTATCCATGGTCAGGGTGAAGCTTCGATAGAATCGAAGTGGAGGCCCGAACCGGTCAACGTTGCAAAGTTGTCGGATGAACTGTGGATAGAGGTGAAATGCCAATCGAACCCGGGGATAGCTGGTTCTCCCCGAAATGCATTGAGGTGCAGCCTCAGGCGTTAACTAATGGAGGTAGAGCTCTGGATGGACTAGGGGGCTAGTCGCTTACCAACTCCAACCAAACTTCAAATGCCATTAGTCGAGAGCCTGGGAGTGAGACTGCGGGGGATAAGCTTCGTAGTCGAGAGGGAAACAGCCCAGACCATCAGCTAAGGTCCCAAAGAGTATACTAAGTGGCAAAGGAAGTAGGATTGCACAGACAGCCAGGAGGTTGGCTTAGAAGCAGCCATCCTTGAAAGAGTGCGTAACAGCTCACTGGTTGAGTGGTGCTGCGCCGATAATATAACGGGGCTCAAGTATACCACCGAAGCTATGGCATTGACGCAAGTCGATGGGTAGGGGAGCGTTCTTTTGGCGGTGAAGCTGCTGCGTGAGTAGTGGTGGAGCTTAGAGAAGTGAGAATGTCGGCATGAGTAGCGCAAGGCGTGTGAGAAACACGTCCACCGAAAACCTAAGGGTTCCTATGGAAGGTTAATCCGCGTAGGGTTAGTCGGGCCTAAGCCGAGGCCGAGAGGCGTAGGCGATGGACAACGGGTTATTATTCCCGTACCACTTTTACTGAGGTAAAGGGGGGACGCGGGAGGGAAGATTGAGCATGCCTATTGGACATGGTGTGTTCTCCATTTTAGGTGAAGCCGGGGCAGGCAAATCCACCCCGGACGTTATAGCTGAGGATGGAGGGAAGCCGAGGGGAAACCCGGAGCGATTCAGTTGTTCCCATACTGCCAAGAAAAACCTCGTTATCGTTGATGTGAGAGTGCCCGTACCGCAAACCGACTCTGGTAGGTAGGGATAAAGGTCCCAAGGTGATCGAGAGAACCCTCGTTAAGGAACTCGGCAATCTAACCCCGTAACTTAGGGAGAAGGGGTGCCTTTTTTTAGAAGGGTGACATTAAACAGGTCCAAGTGACTGTTTAACAAAAACATAGGTCTCTGCAAAAGCGTAAGCTGAAGTATAGGGGCTGATACCTGCCCAGTGCTGGAAGGTTAAGGGGAGAGGTTAGCGCAAGCGAAGCTTTGAACCGAAGCCCCAGTGAACGGCGGCTGTAACTATAACAGTCCTAAGGTAGCGAAATCCCTTGTCGGGTAAGTTCCGACCCGCACGAATGGTGTAACGACTTGGACGCTGTCTCAACGAGGGACTCGGCGAAATTGAAATACCCGTGCAGATGCGGGTTACCCGCGGCTGGACAAAAAGACCCCGTGGAGCTTTACTACAACTTGGCACTGAGTCTGGGCTTAACATGTGTAGCATAGGTGGGAGACTATGAAGCCAGGGCGTCAGCCTTGGTGGAGTCATCGGTGAAATACCACTCTTGTTACGTTTAGCCTCTAACCTCTGATCAAGCAGGGGAACAGTGTCTGGTGGGTAGTTTGACTGGGGCGGTCGCCTCCCAAAATGTAACGGAGGCGCCCAAAGGTCCCCTCAGAGTGGATGGAAACCACTCGCAGAGTGCATTGGTATAAGGGGGCTTGACTGTGAGACTAACAAGTCGAGCAGGGACGAAAGTCGGGCAAAGTGATCCTACGGTCCCGTGTGGAAGGGCCGTGGCTTAACGGATAAAAGCTACCCCGGGGATAACAGGCTAATCTTGCCCAAGAGTTCACATCGACGGCAAGGTTTGGCACCTCGATGTCGGCTCGTCGCATCCTGGGGCTGAAGCAGGTCCCAAGGGTTGGGCTGTTCGCCCATTAAAGCGGCACGCGAGCTGGGTTCAGACCGTCGTGAGACAGGTCGGTCTCTATCCGCCGTGGGCGTCCGGAGATTTGAGAGGAGCTCCCTCTAGTACGAGAGGATTGAGGGGGACAGACCTCTGGTGTGCCAGTTGTTCTGCCAAGGGCATTGCTGGGTAGCTAAGTCTGGTCGGGATAAGTGCTGAAAGCATCTAAGTACGAAGCCCACCTCAAGATTAGATCTCCCATCCCGGTTCGCCGGGAGTAAGACCGCAAGAAGACTACTTGTTTGATAGGCAGCGAGTGGAAGAGCAGTAATGTTTTTAGCTTAGCTGTACTAATGGTCGAGGGCTTGACCTGCTTTAAATTCGACATTTACCTCATTCAATTGTAAACCTGAAGGAGTAGCAATACTCCTTCTTTCATTTTCCATGCTTTTATTTATCATCTTTCCTTCCGTTTTGCATGACTCATTTATCTTTAACAAAGCGAGACTAGCGGTAAAATCGAATGAGATTCTTCGTCGTTTTGCTCCTCAGAATGACGGTATCACGGAATTACCGTATATCTGGAACTGGTAGAAAATCAGATAATTGGCTATACTTCTCATACGGAGAGTGATGCATGAAATACGATTTCGATACCATCCATGACAGGAAGAATTCCGACTCGGCGAAGTGGGGGGCATTGAAGCCGATGTTCGGCAGCGAGGACGTCATTCCGATGTGGGTGGCGGATATGGATTTCCCTTCACCCCAGCCGGTAGTGGAGGCCCTGAAAAAGAGAGCGGAACATCCTTTCTACGGCTATGCCATGTCCGGAAAGAGTGTTACCGAATCAGTCGTCGAACGCATGGAGCGGAAATTCAACTGGCGCATCAAGCCGGAATGGGTTGTCTTTACCCCGGGCGTTGTCCCGGCGCTTAATGCTGCCATCAGGGCGGTGACTCATCCCGGCGACGGCATTATCCTCCAGGAACCGATATACTATCCGTTTTTTTCCGCCGTAAAGGCTTCCGGCTGCC
>CAZOGR010000051.1:0-9473 GCA_964579355.1 uncultured Dehalococcoidales bacterium
CGGAGAAACCGAAGTAAAATTGATGAATCTTGGCAGAGAAGAGACAGTCGATATCGGCTTTATCGACGAGAGTAAAGCGGTGATTATAGGGACACCGACGTACGTGGCAAATATGGCATGGCAGATTAAGAAGTGGTTCGATACCGAATGGAAATGTCAACTGGCAGGGAAACTCGGAGCCGGGTTTGCAACCGCTAACGTCCTTTCCGGCGGAGCCGATGTTGCCATTCTCGGACTGATAAACCACATGCTGGTGAAGGGAATGCTGGTATATTCTTCAGGAGCCGGTTGCGGCCAGCCGTTTATCCATCTTGGCCCAATAGGCATCCGGGGACAACTCGAAGATAAACGGGAAATATTCCGGATTTTCGGAAAAAGAATAGCCGAAAAGTCATTGGAGTTATTCTGCAACGGGACTCATCGATGACGCCGGTATTGATATCACGTTTCGAACGACAGATTAACAAAAAATCATGAAAGACCGGATTTGACAACAGAGATTAAAAAACAGCAGATACAGGAGCATGATGACAGGCTCCACTATTATACCCGGTACATAAAAAGGAAATGGTTGATTCTGGTTCTCCTGGCGCTCGGTGTATTTACCATGTCGGTAATTGCAGTCAATGCTGGCTCTTCATCCATCAACCCCTGGGAAGTGATACAGACTTTTTTCGGCATGGGGAGTGAAAAAGCGAATCTCGTCATATGGCAGATTCGGATGCCCCGTATCGTCACCGCAATCATTGCCGGAGCCGGGCTGTCAGTTGCCGGCTGTGTCATGCAGAACAATCTGAAGAATCCGCTCGCTTCCCCGGATACGCTGGGTGTTTCTGCGGGAGCGGCTTTCGGAGCGAATCTTGCTATCATCGTTTTCGGCGCCGGAACAGTGATGAACACCGCCGGCGATGCGGTTGCCATCAATAACCCGTATATGGTGACGGTTTTTGCCTTTGTCTGCTCGATGAGTGCGGCAATGATTATCCTGGCACTCGGCAAGATACGGGGATTCTCGCCCGAAGCGATTGTCCTGGCGGGTGTCGCTCTCGGGTCTCTTTTTACCGCGGGCACGACGCTGATTCAGTATTTCGCTCCTGATGTCAAGATAGCAGCCGCGATATTCTGGACGTTCGGTGACCTGGGTCGGGTTAACTGGAATGAAGCGTATATCATCGCTTCGGTTGTTGTTTGCGCTTCTTTATATTTTACCTACAAGCGGTGGGACTACAATGCTATGGATAACGGCGAGGAGACGGCGAAAAGCCTGGGGGTACGAACCGAGCGTACCAGGTTTCTGGGCATGCTTATTTCTTCGATAATTACTTCTGTCACCGTCTCATTTATCGGGATAATCGGATTTGTCGGCCTGATAGGCCCGCATATCATGCGCCGGGTTATCGGGGCAGACCATCGTTTTCTGATACCGGCTTCGATGCTGACCGGTTCGGTTCTACTGCTGCTGGCTGACACGGCCGCCAGAACTATTATCAAACCGGTCGTCCTCCCGGTCGGAGCTTTGACTTCGATACTTGGTGCTCCGCTGTTTATCTACCTTTTGATGAAAGGAATGAAAGAAGGTTCTCAGAAATGAATCTGATTGTCGATAATCTTGTCTTCAGGTACCCGGGACGCACCGTACTCGATGACATTTCGCTGACACTGGAAAAGGGAGAGTGCCTCTCTATCCTGGGAACGAACGGAGTTGGAAAATCGACTTTGCTGAAATGCATCAATCGGATTCTCCGTCAGCAGAGCGGGAAGGTTGTTGTCATGGGCGAGAATGTCAGCGGGCTGACGGGTAATGAGCTTGCCAAGCGTATCGGCTACGTTTCCCAGAGACAAAATTTCTCCCTGAGCACGGTATTCGATGCTGTTCTGCTCGGTCGGAAGCCCTATGTCAAATGGGATGTTTGTCGGGAAGATTTGGATATCGTTCATGAAGTGATGAAATCACTGGGGCTGGAGGATTTTTCCTTGAGAAAGGTCGACGAATTAAGCGGCGGCGAAGCTCAGAAAGTAGCGATAGCCAGAGCTTTAGCTCAGCAATCGGATGTTCTGATGTTTGATGAACCGACCAGCAACCTGGACCTTAAAAATCAGCTTGAGGTGGTTGGCATTATCCGGAGGATTGTTCGGGAACGGCAGATTTCGGCAATCGTTACCATGCATGATTTGAATATGGCTTCACGGTTTGCTGACAAGTTCCTGTTTTTAAAAGGAGGTACCATTTTCGATGCCGGGGACGTAAATATCATCACCCCGGATAACATCAAAGCGGTATACGGGGTTACCGTAGAAGTCCAGTACCACCGTAATGTGCCGGTCATCATACCGGTAGATGAGTAATTGAAAGGAATTATGAAAATCAGATGAAAAAAGTACTCCTTATTCAGTTTAGCTTGCTGATAATGGCGGTCATGCTTCTTGGTGGTTGTAATGGGGACACAACTCCGACATCCGAAACGGATTCCGTAACCGTCACGGATTGTCTCGGTCGTACGGTTACTGTTCCGGAAGATGCCGATACGTTTATTGCCATCGGGCCGGGATGTCTCAGGTTATACTGTTATGTTGGCGATGTGTCAAAAATCGTGGGTGTGGAACAAATAGAATTAACCAGCGGTGTCACCGGTCGTCCCTACGCGCGGGCCAACCAGCAGCTATTGGAGCTACCGGTTGTCGGACCGGGCGGACCGGGGAACGCACCTGACCCGGAAAAAATCATCGAGACAGCCCCTGATGTCATTTTCACCATGTATAATTCGGATGCATCATCGGTCGACGAACTCCAGTCGAAAACGAACATTCCGGTGGTTGCTCTTTCCTATGGGACGACGGCGGTATTCGATACCCAGACAGATGCGACCATCGAGATAATCGGGAAAGTTACCGGAAAGGAGCAAAGGGCAACCGAGGTTATCGCTTTTTTCAAGGAATGCAGGGAAGACCTTGCCGCCCGAACGAGCGGTATCGCGGAAGCCGATAAACCCGGCGTTTATCTTGGCGCTCAATCGATGCGTGGTACTCACGGCATCGAAAGCACGAGCGGGAATTTTGCTCTGTTCACGGCTGTCAATGCCAGAAATGTCGTGGATGAAGCAGGAATACATGAGTATATTATGCTCGATAAGGAAAAACTCATCGAACTGGACCCCGATATCGTTTTCCTCGATGGGGGAGGTCTGGCGAATGTTCAGGAAGACTATAGTTCCAACCCTCCTTTTTATAACGGACTGACGGCTTTTAAAACCGGGAATGTGTACATGCAACTCCCCTACAACTATTATTCGACCAATATCGATATCGCCCTGTGCGATGCCTACTATATTGGCAGTATCGTCTACCCCGAACAATTTTCGGATATCGATATCGCTACGAAATCCGACAGCATATTTACCGCCCTCCTTGGCAAACCTCTCTACCGTGAAATAGCCGAAGAATATTACGGTGGTTTTCAGAAACTGGTATTCAAGTAAACCGGTTGTGCTGCCCGTGGATGGCGAGCTTGAACTCTCGCCATCCACGTTATCAGTGCGTAGATAGATGTAACCGAATAAAGAAGGCGGATTGAATCGATGGAAGAGAACGAGTATAATACGAGGCTGGATGAAACACGATGTTTCACCGTTAAACCGATAGGGTACGTTCGGAACCGCTCCGAGGACGCAAGCTGGAGCAACAAGCTGCAGAAACTGCCCTGGCAGGAGCGGGCCGACCGGATGAAAGAGCAGACAGAAGCGGTTTCGGAAATCATCATCGATGACGAGATGGCGGACGGGATGGACGGGCTGGAGGAGTATTCCCACCTCGACATCATCTACTGGCCGCATCTCGTGCCGAAGGAACGTCGGGCGGCGCTGAAGGTTCATCCCCTGGGGAGTCCGGATTTTCCGCTGGTCGGGGTTTTCGCGACCCGCAGCCCGATTCGTCCGAACAGTATCCTCGTGACCACGGTACGACTGCTCGAACGAAAGGGCACGACGCTGCGGGTAACCGGACTGGATGCCCTCGACGGCAGCCCGGTGCTCGATATCAAGCCGCATTCTGCCTGGTCAACCGGCAGAGACGAGATAGTTGTTCCGGACTGGATGAACCGGATGAACCGGAAGTTTAACGATTAGTCTTTTTCTATGCCGGATTAAGTCATCGGGTGCTGAACCTGTACACCGTCGTATGCTCAAAAGGCTGCCCGGTCGAAAAGACGGGTGACGGAAACCAGGGGTTACGCAGCGAGTTCGGAAAGAACTGGGTTTCGAGGCAGAAACCGTGCCTGCGGTCATAGACAGCCCCGTCTTTGCCCGTTACCGGCTGCATCATATTTCCGGAGTAGAGCTGGAGCCCGGGTAACGTGGTTGCGACGGTCATGACCCGTCCGCTGCCCGGCTCGTAAATCTCGGCACATTTTCGAAGCTCTCCGACCGGAGGTCGGAGGACAAAATTGTGGTCATAGCCGCCGCCGAAACGGAGCTGTTCGTTATCGGTATCGATGTCTCGGGTAAGTGGTTTCGGCTGGCGGAAGTCGAAGGGAGTATTCGCAACCTCCGCTAACGTTCCATCCGGCAGGAGTTCTTCATTGCCGGGGGTAAATACATCAGCGTCTATCTGCATGACATGATTGAGAATCGAGCCTCTATCGTGACCGGCAAGGTTGAAGTACGAATGATTGGTCAGGTTGAGCACGGTCGGCTTGTCAGCTACGGCATGATAATCGATACGAAGGGCATTCCCGGATGTCAGGGTAAAGGTAACCTTGGTCGTCAGGTTGCCCGGATAGCCTTCTTCACCGTCGGGGCTGAAATACGAAAACCGGACCGCCGGTTCTTCGCTCTCCGGAACGATACTGCCTTCGAAGACAACGCGCGAAAAACCGCCGGGTCCGCCGTGGAGATGGTTCCGGCCGTTATTGCGGGCGAGCCGGTATTGCTTCCCCTCAAGGGTAAAAGAGGCATCTTCGATGCGGTTGGCATGACGGCCGACGGTTGCGCCGAAATAGGGATTTTGCGGCGAGTCATAACCGGACAGGTCGTCGAATCCCAGGACTATATCGGATAAATTCCCCTGTCGGTCCGGAACGATGAGTTCACGGACAGTCGCCCCGTAGGATATGAGGCTGCACCGGCAGCTGTTCTTATTGCTGAGAGTGAATTGTTTGACTTCCCGGCCTGATCTGGTTGTACCGAAGCCACTCGTCTTTATAGGCATAACTAACCTGTTACCTTTCCGTTAACGAATACTTTTATCATTCATTGTACACTATTCGTTCGTGTCTGTAACAGGAAGGGTGATTTTTTCAGTCCGGCTGAGCATCCGGATTTTTCCGAAATACCGGTCATTTCATCCCTGATTCGTTATATTTACCGCGGCGGAGGTACGATTTCGATAGTTCAAATAATTCGAATCCACCTTTTACGGCGATGACCGACCCGAAAGCGATAGTGCCGAGTTTACCGCCGCAACCACCGAAATAGGAATTGGTATAAATAAAGACGAGCGCCAGTATGAGCCCGGCAATTGCCATCAGGATTTCATTGGCAATCCGTTCAAAGGTTGACATGCCTGCAAACGAGGCGCACATCACAACGATAGCGAGCCACCCGCCGATTTCCGGGTGAATAACGGGCAGCAGCATGCCACCGATGAGAGAAATGATACCGGAACTCATAACCGGGCCTTTTTTCAAGCGGAGGCTGATAACCATGGTGATAACCGCACCAAGTATGGAGTATAGAATTATCCAGCCGGCGATAGTGCGGGTCGGGCAGGCACCGTCGAGCAGGGTTTGCTCCATCAGCCAGGCGGCACCGGCCGTACCGGTAAAGGCGATAGTTCCCAGCCTTCCTCCGAAACCGTTAAAGACCGGTTTGGCAGCGACAAAAACCAACCCGGCGATGGCAGCGGCGAGGAGCAACTGGATGTGGCCGGCAAAGATGTGTTCGGAGCTCATTCCGACAAAAGCGCCGCAATACGCCGGGACGCCGTATTTCGGTATCAGCACGGCAGCGATAATGGCCACGAGGGCGGCGGATACAACCTCGCCGAGTCCGAAATCGATACCGAGAGTATAGGTGAGGAGAGCGCCGCAGACAATCGCCAGAAAGTTAAAAATATCAGAACGTTCAAATTTCATGGCAACCATTTTTTTGCCGGTAAAGGTAGTAATTGCCTCACGACCTTTTTCAAACAGCAGCGAGATCAGCACCAGCGCCATGATAACGGCGATACCGATGAGTCCCTCGATGATGGATTCCAGAAGAGCGAAAGAAAACAGAAGCACCGTTATCGAGATAAGGCTGAAATAGCCTAGTACCGAGATGATTTTTATCATGCGTGTGTCGCATTCCTTTCATAGTCGTAATGTACGGCACAAAAAAATCGGCAGGGTAAAATCCTGCCGATGGTAACAATGTGTATACAGGCGATATCGCCGTTTATTTTCAGTTCTTCATCGTAGAACGGAGGGGGTTTATCGATTAAGTAAAAGCATAAATCAAGAATGCCTGCAGAGTACAGTTTTTCACTGGTGATAGCCGGCGGGACGGTGGAGTCGATATCTACCGGTATTTCAGTATAGACGGTGCCGGCGTATAAATTATCGAGCTGATGGTCGTCCGGAGAGTCGTCGGCTATGAACCCATAGACAGCAACTCCGACTATCATAGCTACCATAATGACGGAAGATAAAAACTTCTTACTTTTTTCGCTGATTCTCATAATGTCAATAAACTAAAAAAGAGAGGAAAATCGGGAGGTAGTCAGACCGGAGATAGTGACAATATCCATTTCTTTCACTGTATCATATTGCAGGGATGATAGCAAGAAACCGAGCGTAACACGGCTTTTCCGAGACACGAATCAATCTTGTTTTTTAACCGGAATTACCGAAGGAATGCAATAAATGCTGATGTTCATTGACAGAGTCTTCGCAGTTCATCAACTATCCAGACCATGCCTTCGGTATCGAGTCCGCAGTAGGTCAGCAGGGCTTCGTACGTTTGACGCTGTTCCTCTTCCGGAACATCCTCGAAGGTAACCGTGAGGTATCTCAGGCTGGCTTCACCGCCTTCGCCGATTTCCAGTTCGTTGTAGTTTTTTCCGGTGACCGCAGGCAGAACCTTTTTCAACGAGGCGCTGCCTTTCTGAGCGGGGTGGTAATATGAAAAACCCCGAAAAGGAATGATGAGGTCGACCATTCGGGAATTGACGTTTTCAACCCATTCCTTGTATTCGGGGAAAACCTCTGCCATTTCCCGGAGGGCTCTTTCTTCGAAGGATTTATTGTAAGCGATGATACTGCCTTCGGGACCGATACTATCCCGAAGCTGCCGGAGGAGTTCCGGCCGGGGGTCCTGCCTGCCTTCGGCGAGGTACCAGGAATGCTGTGCCGATGCACCGGGCGAAGGCTGGATATGGAGTGAGTACTGAAACGGAAGGTGCTGGTAGGGACGGGTACCGTCGAACAGGGGGACGGCCGGGTTGATGGTTTCGAAATCGAGATAATGCAGAGGGTATTCAAGCGTTGCGAGGAAGTCGTTGATTTTCGCTGTATCGATGAACGGTTCGCCGCTGGACAGGCAATCGAACTGAATCTGCTGCTTGTCACTCAGTGTGTAATCAGGCGGGATGTCGGTGATGCATCGGATATCCTTATCATAGAGTTCGTATGCTTTTTTCCCGGCGTAGTAGAGGGTGAAGACGCTGTTTTCGGGGACATTAGCCCAGCATTCCGGTTGCAGGGCGCACGGATAGGGAGTCTCGCAGTTCGGGCTGACAGCCGGTTCCGGGCAGATATTACTGTCCATTAAAGTCAGCAGTTGCCGGACGGTATCACGGGTGGTTTCCTCAACAGCGGCAACCTCCGCCGAGATATCCTGCATGACGAAGAACTCTTCCGGCAGTATTTCACCGTGTTTAACATAATCCTTGTTGATGTAAACGAGGCAGCACTTGTCTATTTTGAGGCCGCTGTTTTCGCAGGCCAGTTTCTGAAAGGCGATATCATCGATATTTTCATCCTTGAGGGAAGTGGCGCTTTTCACTTCGACGATATCCCATGCCTCGTTCCCGGACGGTTTCAGGATATCGAGTCGTGCGTAAAGCCGGCCGGCCATGATTCCGGCTTCGAATATCGTTTGACGCCGGCGGAGGAGAACTTTGGTTTGCGAGATATTCCCCATGAAACTCTCCCAGGGGACATTGATACCGCCGGGGAAGAGTTGCTGAGCCATCCGGCCGATAAGATTTCCCTGGTCGAAGACGTGCTGCGTGGTGGCGTCAGGGGCGGGTATTCGCCGGGGTTCGTTGACGGCAACCCAGAGCAGGCGGGGGCACTGGAGGCCGTTGAGGTATTTCGATTTCGTGAGCAGTTTTGCCATTTGGTCACCTTAGCTGGTTCGGTTAAATTCCTGAAGAAAGAAACCGGGATAATCTCCCGGTTTCATCATACCATGTGCTTCCGGTTCTTGCAGATATCAGTCAGCCGGATTCATGACTCTTCCGAGGAAGAGAATCACCCCGGTTTCGATATCGCGAATGAGGAAGATGAAGGGGCGGTCAATAGTGAAATCGACCGGTTCATCGACAGGAGCCGAAGTAGTCCCGACGACGACGGCAGTGGCGGCGGCAGCTTCGGTACCGTTTTCATCGACGGCTACGAATGCCTTGTGGAGCACATCGGTGATGAAAAGCTGCTCTTCGGTCGATATTCCGGTGAAATCGGCGCTATCGGAAAAGGCGACCGGCATGCCCATTTCGGAGAGGACTTTTTTCAGGCTGAAATCAGATTCGAATTCGAATTTCGGCATGGTCAGGTTAACCCGTCCGTATGCCAGGTCATCGATGACAGCCTGTATTCGCCGGGCGTCAAGGCTGTACTCGACGGTTTCGAAATTACCCTCATCCGGAAGGAGAATAACCATCGATATTTCTCCGCCGTCATAAGGCAGTTCGATTGCTTTATACCCTTCTTCAGCGGTGTAACCGAAACTGCCGGTCTGTTTCATCATCGGGACGGAAAGCGGTGCTCCGGTAATCGGATAAAACAGTCCGTCGACAGTGGCGAACTCATTGAAAGTATGCAACCAGGCAGCATTGAAGTAGATGGCGTTCGTCAGGACAAGCCGGGTCAGTTCGTTGATTGCGCCCCGGGGAATAAGGTCTTTTATCCGGCTTTCGGTTTCCTGTTCGACCCAGTCGTTAATAGTGACTCTGGATTCTTCAGTTTCTTTTATAAAGTCGAGGACGCGCAGCCCGGCGCCGTAGTTGACAGCAAGGGTATCGAGGTAGGTCGTTTGAAAATTGAAGCCTTTCTGTCCCCAGAGGGCGTTGACGATATTCAGTCGGAACCCTTTATCGTCCTTACCCTGAGCGCCTTTGCCGCGTTTGGCGAGTTCGATATCGAGGTAGTTGAAAGCCGGAGCCAGTTTATCCTGCGAGAGATTGAAATGCAGGGTATTGGCTATCTGCCGTTCGGTTTC